>NZ_MUFI01000069.1:0-10370 GCF_001996265.1 Salinivibrio sp. MA440 | reverse complement strand
GATTTAACCAAAGATTTATATTTTGTTTTACCATCCCAAGTTTCAGTCATGGAACCTGAGAAATCGGCTACAAATATCACATCAACAGTCTTAGCATGGTATTTCCTACTCACCGCACCGCTTGCCACATCATAGTTCTCACCAAAACCAACAATGGTCTCATTGCCCGGAAACCACGTGGGTTGGTGAATTTTGGCTGATACTTGATACTCAAAAAAACGCTGCTCTGAGTCTTGGCACGACGCGTTGTTTTCGCAATTTATTTTACGAATGGTAATATCGCTATCGTCGACTTCTGCGTAGGGAAAATAGTCCTGAATATAAGCCTTGGCCAGTGTCTTATCATCCGACCCTGCTCCTGCAACAGCTAGGCTTGCCACTTCAACCGCCTCTGCCAGACGTGCCTTGTCCTGCACCGCACGCGCCCCATCTGTCCCTAGGGTAAAAATGCCAAACAGTATTGGAATAAATAAGGCGAATAAAATGGCTGCATGCCCTTGTTGCTGACGGTAGTAGCCGGGAGCTGAGTGAGCAAAACCTGGTTGTGAGCGCATAAACTATCTCCCCATCACTACGGCGCGCGACGATACGCGCGAGAAGTCTTCGCCAATCAGATTGCCGTACCAATTATCGGTGTCGTAGCACACGGTCACTTGGTATAAGGTAGCTGGTCGCCCAAAGGTGGTGGTAAAGCTGAGATCTTTACTCGGCGGCGCTGCCTGGCACAGGGTTCCAGAAGGTGCTGACCACTGGCTAATAATTTTGTTTTGATCCTCTTCATCCGTCGCTCCAACGCCTTGACGAACATGAAGCGAAAATCCGAGTTTGGTACTGTCAAAGTTACTCATGGTACGCGTGAGGGAGTTTCTGACGATGGTGTAAGCTTCTTCAGCTTGAGTATCGTTCACTCTAAAGCCGTCCTCACTAAACAGTTCAGTGCGCTCTTTAATGATATTGGCTGCAGAAAAAGCCATGCGCTCGAGCTTACCTTTAACGCTCAGTTTAATGATGATATCGGCACTGAACACCAACAGCAGCGCGAAGAAAACCCCGACGATGGCAAATTCGACGGTAAAGTTGCCTTGCTGATGAGACTTAAAGCGCAAAGGTTTCACGTTGGTATTCCTGTATCACTATCATTTCACGGGAAAAAAGGGTGTTTTTATCCAAAAATAAATTAAAGATGGGTTGATAGTCATAACTGACATTATAAATGGCAATAGGGGCTTTCTCTGGCTCGCCACATACAGCTTCTTTGTCATCTTCATTATCTGGTTCACAACCATCAGTGATCGTGGCAAGGGTGTTGTATTCATTAACATAACGGATACTTATCCGGTAATTATTCGCATCGATCAACGCATGCCAAAGGCTACTATCATCATTAAGGGTTTGTTGAAATACGGTCAGAAAGTCTTCAGTTTGTTGTTTTTTCGCATGTTGTGCGGCTCTTGAGATAGCTAAATCCCCCAAGGCAGATACATACGACATAAAGCTCATTTCCACCCAAGCGGCGCACATCAACCAAAAGGCAAAAAAACCGCCAACAAATTCAATCGTTGCGACGCCTGATTCTCGCTTTAGGCGATGGGGCGTGTTTATTCTCATTGAATAACGCCCTCTTGCTCTGGTGCTTTAACCTGAGGCGCGACATCAAGAAGAGAGGACAAATCGGCCACGGGTAAAGCTTGCAATTGTTGGTAAAGTACGGCTTGTTCCTCGCTCTCCATGCTGGATGTTAGCGCATCAAAGGCTGAGCGCTGATTGGTTTTGGCATAGATTAACGATAGGGTAATGCGCGTTTTATCCGAAAGTTCACTGAGCTCTGGCAATGGTTCCAGTCGACGAAGGGCCCCCGTCAAGTCCTGTTCCAGTACATCAATCAATGCGAGGTTGTTTTTTATGGTGCGATCATTGGCCATGCTCTTTCGTGCTTGATTGAACCACTGTCGCGCGTCTGTTAAGTCTCCCTCTCGTGCAGCCAGTATGCCAAGCAAATTGGCCGACTCACTGTCATTGGGATCCCATTGTTGTACTTCTTTCAGGCGTAAGGCGGCGGTTTGCCATTGCTCTAATCCCATCGCGACTTTACCGGCTAGTAAGCCTATCTGCGATATAGGCTGTCCATCTTGCTCCGTCTTTTGTAACAAAGGCGACAGATAAAAATCCGCCGAGTCATAGTCTTTGATGTACAGATAACGTTTCACCAGCTTTATTCGTGTCTGCGAAGATTCTTTTTGCTTTAACTCACGCTTGTAGAGCTCAATGATCTCACGATCATTGCCACTACTTTCTAACACTTGTTCGTTGGTCAGCGTCTTTTGCTCTGGCGGCTGACTGGCTGCACACCCAGAGAGCACCAAAATATAGGCTGCTACCAGCGCCCAACGCGGTTGTTTGATTCGAGGTTTCACCTGATTAGGCATTGGCTAGCATCCTCATAATGCCCGGTGCGGCGATTAGGATCACAATCGGCACCATGATAAATACAATCAAAGGAATCGACATTTTGGCTGCGAGCTGACCGATTTTTTCTTCAACTTGCAAAAGTTGTACTTCACGAATATCCGCCGACAAGGTGGTGAGCACCCCGTATATCGACGTGCCGTATTGCAAGCTTTGATTGAGGGTCATCACAAAGCTGCGCATTTCATTAGACGGCACTCGCTGATAAAGCTCTTCGAGTGCTTGCTCGAGCCCCACAATCCGTGAGCGTTCATTCACACGGGTGAGCAAAAAACTCAAGTCACGGTCAAAGGCCGCCATTTCACGCGATAAATAAGTAATGGACGCTTCAATGGTCATCCCAGTTTGAACACAAACAGCCATCAGATCGAGCATGTAAGGCAGTCGATTAGAAATGGCTTTCACCAACGCCCGTTTACGTAGGTTGAGATAGGCATCGGGGCCAATGATGATGATCACCAGCCACACTAAGCCACCAATCAAAAGCCAAGTATTCGGCCATTGTTGCAGTTGGCTCAATAAAAATATACCAACGCTACCCGCAAGCAATACCGCATACTTCATCGGCATAAATAACCGGCTCCAACGCTTATCGTAAATACCGGCCGCGAGAAATTTTTGTTCCACCTCATGGGTGTCATTAGACACCAGCTGGTTGATAAAGGCGCCAAACTTATCCCATAGTGGGGTTGTTGTTGGATCGGTTGAGTTCTCAATATTAAAGTCACGAAATTGGCGTTTTTTACGCGACTGTCGCAATGCACCAACAGCAAGCACGCAGCCGACAAGTAGCAGTATTAAAAAAATCCATTGATGCTGTGCCATCATGATTCCCTTTTATCAGCGCACACTTTTCATTAATCCCCAAACGATGGCGATCCCAATCGCTTCACTAATAAGGACATAATAAAGAATCACTTTGCCATCGGGGTCAAACATCACAAACTCAAAGTTTTCTGGGCTGAGATATTGCAAAACAAACAGGAAAAAAAACGGAATCGCCGCGACGATTTTCGCCGATGTGCGCGCCTCAGACGTTAACGCATATTTTTTCTTATCAATCGAGCGGGCATTAAACATCATCCGATTAAGCCGCATCATAATATCTTTGAGTTGGCCACCACGCTGCATATTGGCACGCAGCGTGATCACAAAAAAGTAAAACGATGGATAAGGATAACGACGACAGGACTTTCGAAACACGTCGTCGGGAGACTCACCAAGTTGTAAACGTTTCCCCATAATGCGGAACTCGCGACCAATGTCACCTTCGAGCGTATTACCGACATACAAAATAGCATGCATGATACTTTCACCGGCAGACACTGCACTGGTCATCATATTCAACGCATCCGGGAATGCCGTTTCAAACATTTTTTGTTCACGGTTTTGAAGCCAACGGTAAAATATCAACATACCCACAAGCACAAAAGGCGGCGTAACTATCCAGATGGGCTCCCGTAAAAACTGGTTGTTAAATTGAATCGATGCAAAAAAAAGGCCCGCTAAAAGTGCGGCTAACTTAATATTTGGGCGCTCTCCCAGCTGTTTCTTAAAGTTGCTCCAGCGCAGTAGAATGTTTTCCCATACACTCCTATCGGCCAGGGAACGTAAATCAACCGCTTGCTGGTTTGCCATCACGGATTCAACGAGCTCAGTTCGATTAAATTCTTCGAGATAATCATAGCGTTTGTGTTTTTTCAGCCAAGGAACAATCAATAACCCCAACCCAACCATCAGCATTACAAGATAAATCACATGCCCTCCCCGGCTTTGAATGCAGACGAAAGCTTTTCCTCAAGCCCAAAGAAACGTGCTTTTTCCATCAACACCGAACGTTGCATGAGTCCTGCCGTCATAAAGTTGCCACGCACTTTCCCTTCACCAGACTGCTGATAAACCGGTTGAAAGCGAAAAATCTCCTCCATAACCACATTTGCGCCCTCTAATCCAACCACTTCGGTAATACTCATCACTTTACGGCTACCATCATGCAACCGGCTGATTTGGATCACCAAATCGACAGCACTAACGATGGTGCGCCGAATCGCTTCTAGCGGGAGGTTACTGTTTGCCATCATCACCATCGATTCAACCCGAGCCAGTGCGTCGCGAGGTGTATTGGCGTGCAGCGTTGACATGGATCCGTCGTGACCGGTATTCATGGCCTGGAGCATCTCAAACGCTTCGGCCCCACGGCACTCACCCACAATGATCCGATCGGGACGCATCCGTAGCGAGTTAATCACTAAGTCGCGTTGATCGACTAAACCTGTGTTTTCAATCCCTGCGGTCCGCGTTTCTAATCGCACCACGTGAGGTTGCTGCAACCGTAACTCCGCGGCGTCTTCGATGGTAATGACCCGCTCATTTTCACCAATAAACTGGGACAAGGCATTGAGCATGGTCGTTTTACCTGAACCTGTTCCCCCGGATATTAAAATATTGAGCCGACAATGCGCGGCAATCATTAATAGTTGGGCCATTTCTGGGCTCATTGCCCCGAACTCACACAGCTTCTGTAGATCAATACTCTGTTTTTTAAATTTACGGATTGAAATCGCGGTGCCGTCAATGGATATCGGCGGGATAACAATATTAACGCGGCTACCATCTTCTAAGCGCGCATCACAAGTAGGAGACGATTCATCCACCCGACGACCAACCCGTGAAGCAATACGCTTGGCGATTTCACGCAACTGACTTTCATCAATAAAGGTCACCGGTGCGGGCTCAACTAAACCGTTACGCTCAATATAAACGGAATCAGGTCCGTTGATCATAATGTCGGTGATGGTTTCATCGTCCATTAAATTTTGCAGTGGCCCCAGACCAATCAGCTCGTCGGTTAAGTATTTAACGAACTCATTTTTTACCGTGCTACTTAATGGCCATTGCTCACGATTGATGAGTAGCTCAACCGCGCTCTGGAGTTGCTTTTCAAGATCTTCACGCGACACATCCGCAATCACATTCGGGTCTAAGGCATCAAAGACCTGCTTACGGATCTTTACATAGACTTCCTTGGTGCCTATCACTCAACGTGCCTCTTTTGACGCCACAAACCGGTGAAAAAATTGAACACTGAACGGCGCTCTGTTGACTCACCTATCACCAAGGAAGCCAATTTACGCGTCGGACCAGATGCCTTTATTTTAGCCTGCGCGACTCGGTTTCCCTCCAACACAAGCTCGCCAATTTTCCCCGAAAAGGGGATCACGACATCAAGTGGGCATTGAAGGAACTTCTCTATATCTGCCCCCGTCACGGTGGCAAACTTTTCCGGTATACAGTGGTTTAGTACCAGGATGAGGCGCGGCCGCGATGCTTCATCGACTTTGTCAATGGTCATTTTTAATCGTCCGGCATCACGTAATGCTGATACAGTTGGACTAACCACCAAAATAATGCAGTCACTGTCTAACCAACGCGCTTGGTTACGATGCGTAAAGCCCGACGAACCCGAGACATCTTCAACAATGAAGTTGCATTCTGATGAGAGTATATCCGCGGCATTATTGTGGTAATCATTCAGTTCGTCGAAACTGTACTGTTTGGACGTCAGTGATAGAACAGAGAGCATGTCACTGTGTTTGGTGAGTAAGCTTTGCGCTGCCGATAGATCAAGGCTTGAAGAAAACGCGCCTTTTTGCACCTCCCGCTTTTCAAACTTCTTTAGCCCTAACATAATATCTAGGTTGCCACTGGTGTAATTATGGTCAACCACAATGCAAGATGCGCTTTTATCGGTGACCAATTGATGCGCTAACTCAGACGTGATCAATGTCGTGCCAACCCCTCCTTTAGCGCCAATCACCGATATTCTTTTCGCGCGACGGTTTTGGCCAGGTCCACGATTACGCTGACGGTTATCACTGACGCTACGGACAAAATCGATCAGCTCTTGTTTCGTAATTGGCCAAAATAAGTAATAAAATCCCATCTCTTTGAGATTACGAATCGTTGAGATCGCATCCTCACTGCCAATCACAATCACAGAGGCATGACTTGGCAATAAGTGGCTAATACGACGAGCATCCCCCGTCACATCCTCACTGCTATTCAACTCAACCAATACGATTTCAACACTCTGTTGACGAACGTGATCCGTGATCGCCATGTCTGAGTTTTTGCAGATCTCTGGCGTTGCGACGCCCTCAAAACGAAACGCTTCTTCCACCAAAGAACGACAGGGAGCGGTTTGATAGAATAATACCGACGTAATCTTCTCGCGTTCGTCTTGCTGAGATTGATTACTTTTTAATATATCAACGAGATCAAACATCAGTATTCGCCTTCTTCATGACTGAGGCCACGTTCAGGACGTACCTTGGAGAGCCAGCGATTCTGTGTCACCACACAACCGGTTTTATTCTGACGCACATCGGCTATTTTAACGGGATGACAAGCTTGTGGTTTTACCTGATAAGTCACCACTGAAACGCGCCAATCTCCGTCTTCCAGAGCCGCCGAACGACGCCGAATATTTTGACTTTCTACTCCCAACTTCAATAAATAACGTTGCGCTTTTTTCGCCGCCTGTTCACCGCGAGGGGTGTTATAGTCAATCGTAATAGGTTGAGTAAGTACTAACTTCTGATGATGAGAAGCAAAACGAGTAAATTGCTCAAAATCACTCTGCGACGCGGATGTTGATAGCGTTAACTGATAAGTTACTGGCGCCAGTAAAACTTGAGTTCCCTCGGTTTGATAAGCGGGTGTACAGCCCCACAGCCCACTCATTAGGAGGGTGCCGACTAGCCATAATGTCACTTTCATTGGATAAAGCCTCCTTTACGCAACCATTGGCGCAATGGTGCTTGCTCAGGCACCGCGTCTAATGCGAAAAAGCGCTCAAGCGTCGACGTTCGCTGAATTTGTGGGATAACCACTTGATCTGATTGTATGGGTTTGACCAAATTCACTTTGGCGACGATCACCAGCTCAGTCTTGTTACGTTGCGTTTCGGTATGACGAAACAGCGCCCCTAAAATAGGAATATCACCGACAAAGGGTATTTTCGATAAGGATTCACGCTCTTCACTGTTCAACAAGCCACCGAGCACAAAGCTGTCGCCGTCTCCCAGCTCAACCGTAGTGCGGGCTCGGCGTGTTTTTAATGCCGGCAAATCATAGGCGTCATTGCTGTATTGCGCATCCAAAGAGCTCACCTCCGGCATTAATGCGAGTTTGATCTTATCGTCCCTGTGTACGTTCGCCGCCAATTCTAGTTTGACCCCATATTCGCGATACTGCACATTCACGCCACCATCAATGCGAGTGACGACAGGCAGTTCACCACCGACAAGAAAGCTGGCTGTTTCACCCGATAACACCGATAAATTGGGCTCTGCGAGAATTTGTCCGACATTATCATCGCCAACCGCACTGATGACGGTGAGGATGTCGCTGGCACTAAAACTCTTTAACGGATTAACAAAGATCCCGCTGCCTTGGCCGCCCGAGCTAAAATTAACACCAAACTTTTCCATAAACGAATTGGAGACTTCTGCAACAGTTAATTGCACATTGACTTGCTTGGTCGTGGCCACCTCTAAGTTATTGACAATCCCGTCGTAGCGATAACGGCGCATAAACTCGAGGTTGTAGGTATTTTCTCCCGTATTCCACTCAACTTCTTCTTCAGTGGCTGACTTTGCTAACAGCTCACCCACCAAGCGTTCGATACTTTTTTTCTGCGTTTCGCTGGCCACCCGTCCGCTGAGTACCACTTGGTTAGCCAAATTATCAATTGAAATATCGAGATCCGGATAACGCAGCTGAATTTGTTGCTGAATATGGACCATACTTTGGTTCACGACCAATTGACGTGCCGCCATGGTATTGCCTGCTTCATCAAATACCAGTAACGAGGTTGTGCCAACCGCTTTACCAAACGCTACAATTTTTCGCTTATCGATAACTTGGTAGTCTGCTATCGCGGGATCAGCGACGAATACCGAGCCAATCGTTTGATTGACTTGCAATGCTTCTGCCTGGCCTTTGGCGATATTCATCACCATAGGGGCAGAATGGGCCGCCATCGCGACCCAGCTCAACAATAATGCCAACATCCAGCGGCGACAAAAGTGCGGCGCTTCCATACAAATTCCTTATTTTATAACGGCAGTATCAGCCCGAAACTCTGTAATCGCTCGATAGTCATCTAGAACATCGCCAGCGTTGGCGGACATATCTTTAGGCGACGCTTTGCCCAGCGACTTGTGAACCTCAAGTTGGGCGATGCGTTTGGCAATGGTCATGGTGGCCACTTGCTTACGGGTAAGCTCCAAAATCAAGGTGGTGTCCGTAGACGCCGGTTGATTGCGGGTCGCCTCTTGACGCGATTGCGCAACTTTGAGGACTTTCACGCCCATTAATACAGGCGCGAGGGACACACCGCGAAAGCTACGCACTGTGGTCTCATTGGCAAGGTTTTGATCGGTGGAGGCAAGCGCCATAATATCGACCAATGCCCCAGCGCGCACCGCCCCACCGACCACTGAGGTTGCTGAAACTTCAAGCGGAAAGGGAATACGATCGGCTTGTGTGACGTAATCGAGATAATCTTGGCTTTGCGGAGACACCACAGCGTCCGGATAGAGAATATCGCCGGCCGCCAGTGATCGTCTGGCTAATAAAGCCTCGCCATTGGTTTCGGGGATTGCCATATCAGCGTCAATACCCATTTGGTTGGCTTTGTTCTCTGGCCAGGTTTCGATGATCAGATTATCTCGTGCAATCGTCTCACCACGGTCGAGCCCAGATTTCAACGTTATCACCTTGTAGACAACCTCGGGTGATGCTGTTGACGCCTCAGTTTGCACCGGCTGCGTCGACTGATTAGGCTGCAATAAACCGTACAGGCCGATGGCAATGGCCAAAAAGGCAATCAAGGAGAGTAATTTTGAATTCATAGTCCCTCTAAACAACCGGAAACCACGGTGGGAAGCGATAGTTGTATCGATCAAACATATAAGAGGAGCGGCGACGTTACATTGCGTACACCGCCACCGTGAATATCACTATGCGACACTCGCTAAGGTAAGCCATATGGCGAACATTCCCGATGGCGCGATAGCGAGGGCATAAGGCACACCATGGGCACGCCATTCGGGCTTTCCTAACCAGCTGGCCAGCAAAAGCCCGACAGCGACTAGGCCGCCCAAAATGGCCATTAAAAACAACATCCATGGCCACCATTGTTCGCTCACCGCGAGACTTATCGCTGCTAGCAGCTTCACATCTCCAGCACCGCACACACCGAGCCAAAATAAAGCAAAGCCGGCCACCAAAACCAAGCTAGCCTGTATTAGCGCATTGCCGACAGGGAGCTGAGCCCAGTAAACAATGCCCCCTGCAACCACAGTGATTACCGCTAGCACCCAATGTTCGATAGTGCGTCGTCTCAGATCGCTAACCATACACACCAGCAAACAGGAACCAATCAATAATGGAAGAGCAATCACTGTGATTAAGGCCTACTGTTTAGTTTTGCCTTATTCTTTACCAGCTTCTTGACCAGCGCCAGCTGCAGCGTCTACATTGGTAGTGATTTTAGTGATTGCATTCTCCAAAGCACCTCGTAAACCACTATCAGCATCACCACCATTAAATACAGCTAACACGATCGCAGAAATCGCGACACCGATAATCGCATATTCGATGGCGGTAACACCGCGCTTATCTTTGGCAAACGACTCCAATGCTAAACGGGTGTTGACATACATTTCAGTTAACATACGCATTTCTTCCTTTAATTTTTTTACCCATCACGTGAACAATAATTGGAACCCTGTTCACAATTTGTTGCACGAGACTATCACTGCCATTCAAGATGAGAAATAACGTTATGCCTATAATTTGACGCAGATCTGACTATTTAACCGACCACTGTCTAGTCG
>NZ_MUFI01000068.1:0-11368 GCF_001996265.1 Salinivibrio sp. MA440 | reverse complement strand
TCACTATCGTTATTGATGTGTGTGTGAATCTTAAATTCTTTATCTTCATCACTTAAACATCCTTAATATTAGTAGAGCATAGATTTTATGTAGTTACGCATACCATATCGACTCATTAAAATGGCTGCGCTAACATGAATCGTGACGAAGACTAGAGTTGCATTGGCAGCAAACTCATGGACTTCTTCTAACCATTCGAGCTCTCCACCTGACTGCGTCATTGTCCAGCCAGTCAAAATGGTGACGAGGAGCAATCCCCAAAGACTCCAAATCATAAGTGCCGCGGCAGGATTGTGACCTGAGCTTGTGTGATCACGCCCATCTATAAGGTTGCTGAAGTGAGCACGAGCGGCAGAAAGCGATGGCATAAAACGGGTGAGTCGTGCTTCTGAATGCGTAAACATTCCCCAAATCAGACGCAAGACAAGGGCCCCAAGGATCACGTACCCAAACCAGCGATGAATGTCACTGCCTTCTTCAGTGACGCTCATGTTGGCAAAGAATAATGCAGCAATCATCCAATGGCTGAATCGGACGACTCTGTCCCATTTAAATGGTCGGGTGGTGTTGGCTGTCATGATAATTCCCTCTCATATTGTTATGCCTTCATTCTATGAGAGGAAACTTAAGAATCGCTTAAGAGGGTGGAAAAAATAAAAAGGTGATATTTTACAATTGGATAGATTTTTGGGGTGCGTTTTTTATCGACTGGAGGAGATTCTTAAGCTTTTCTTAAGTATCGCGCCGTAAGCTCAGTGACAATAAATCAATAAAGGATGTCACCGCTATGGTTAATTCAGCGAGTCGATTTGACATTGTTACACCAGACTCAGCGAATCGCGCTGAAATAGAGGCGTATATTGCTGAACGCTATCAACAAGCCTTCGACGCGACAATTACCACTTTCATGCCTTATTTGTCCTGCCTGAGAGGGAAAGACGATCGCTTATTGTCGGTATGCGGTTATCGCCCCGCTGCGTGTCAGCCGCTTTTTCTCGAACAATACCTTGGCGATGATGTTGCTGATGTACTCAGCACTCACTATCAGCAAGTGATCACGCGTACATCAGTGATTGAATTTGGGCAACTGGCCTCGTTCTCTTCGGGGACGTCGCTACCGCATTTCCACGCTTTAGCGAATGTGCTGCTATCCCACGGATACTTGTGGTGTGTGTTTACCGCGACAGGACCGCTATATGCACTCATGCATCGTTTTGGCCTTACTCCCCATTTACTGACCAATGCGGATGCGAGTCGCCTACAACCCGCCACTGACCAATGGGGCGACTACTACACGCGGATGCCTCGTGTCTGTGCTGGTAACCTTGCTCAAGGTGCTGAACAGTTGGCTCGAATCGCGTCTAAACACCGTCATACGGAGAATGCACATGCGCGTCTTATTTGAACGTTTGGCTAAATATGCCAGCTCCCAATCTGATCAGGTTGCCATTCAAGGGACGAATGCATCTGGCGACTGCCTGATATTGACTTACGAAGCGCTTTGGGAACGAATCAGGGCTTTGAGTGAAGCCCTATTGGCGCTAGATGCGCACATGATTGGGCTTGCCGGTGACAACAGTGTTAGTTGGGTACTGATCGATCTTGCCGCTGCGTATGCAGGCATTTCAATTGTACCGATCCCGCCATTTTTTACGGCGGATCAACAACTGCATGTCTTGGAGACTGCGAGGGTCGATTGGGTGATTGGCTCGCTACACCCTGATGTCGCATTAAGCCACGAATCTGTGACTACATTGGCGGGATTACCATGCCATGCACGAGACGTAGACGCACTGCCAGCTTTGCCTGCTGCCGTAAAGGTCACGTTTACTTCTGGCTCGACCGGTTCTCCCAAGGGCGTGGTATTGAGCGCTGCCACGCTGGAGAGCGTTAGCGTATCGCTTGCCAATACCGTCTCCACCACTGCAGTGCCCTCCCGTCATTTAGTCGTCCTTCCCTTGTCCACACTACTGGAGAATATTACGGGCGTTTACGTGCCCCTGTTGCTTGGGGTGACGACAGTGATCCCATCCAGCAATGACTTGGGGCTGATCGGCTCAAGCCAGTTAAACCTGAATCAATTGATGAGCGGACTGATTCGTTATCGTCCGCAAAGCTTGGTACTTACCCCTGCGTTATTGCGAGCCGTCATCCATCTTGGTGAACAGCATCCTGGTGCGGTTGCCGATCTCAAGCACGTTGCTGTCGGAGGCGCAAAGGTGGCACCGGCCTTGTTGCGCGCAGCAAGTCGGCTTGGTTTATCGGTTTTTGAGGGTTATGGCTTATCGGAGTGCGGATCAGTGGTGAGTTTGAATACCTCCGAGCACCATTGTGTTGGCAGTGTGGGTAAACCGTTACCTCACAATCGTGTTTTTCTAGCACCAGATGGTGAAATTATGGTAACAGGCGCAACATTCTCAGGTTATCTGGATCGCGACTTTACCCCTCACCAAGGCGCCGTCGCGACGGGAGATATCGGTGAGTTTGATGATGACGGCTTTTTGTACGTGAAAGGTCGCAAGAAAAATCAACTCATTACGGCTTTTGGCCGCAACATCCATCCAGAATGGATTGAGGCGGAAGCTATGGCCTATCCAGCGCTGACCAACCTGGTAGTGATCGGGGAGGGCAAGGAATATCTGACCGGTATAATTGGTACTGAATCACTTGGTAACACTAGGCAACAACTGATGCAGCTTAATCATCAACTGCCCGATTATGCGCAGATCCGAGCGTTGATATTTACCGCTCCTTTTCATCAGCAACCCCATTTGATGACGGCAAATGGCCGCCCTAAACGCGATGTCTTTTGTCAACAATTTGGGGATGCAACCTAACACGTCGGCCCAATCATTACTGACTGACGAAACCCTGCCACTCACGGCACATTCCTAGGAGGATTTATGGATAATCAAGGTTTTTTCCATGTATTAGAGAAAGAAACTGCACAGGCGAGAGCGTCAATGCTAAGTGTACCTGTGATTGAGGCTTGTGACTATAAGGCGATCACGCTGCAAACCTACACGGCCTTCCTTGTTCAGGCTTATCATCATGTGAAGCATACTGTTCCATTGCTGATGGCCTGTGGTTCTCGGTTGCCGGAGCACTATGAATGGTTACGTCAAGCGCTTGGCGCATACATTGAAGAAGAGAAAGGTCACCACGAGTGGATCTTAGATGACTTGCACGCATGTGGCTTTGATGCCGAATTAGCGAAGGCTAACCGCGGTGAGGGTCAAGTCGGGTTAGGGATTGAGATGATGGTGGCGTATTTGTATCACCAAATTGATCGCAAAAATCCAATGGCTCTATTTGGCATGGTTTGGGTGTTGGAAGGTACGAGTGTATCAATCGGCGGCTCGATGGCCGCATTGATCCAGCAAACGCTTTCTCTACCCGATACAGCGATGCGGTATTTAACGTCACACAGCACCTTGGACGTAGAGCACATTGGTTACTTTGCCGATTTGATGAACAAGGTAACGGATCCCGCGGACCAACAAGCCATCATTGACAGTGCGAACCGTGTTTATGCGCTGTATGAATCAATGCTGCGAGCGCTTCCCATGACCACAACACAGACCCAAGTGGCATAGGAGGCGGTAATGAAAAACACAATTATATTGCTAACAGGTGCGACAGGAGGCATTGGCCGAGCACTGGCTGATGCACTGGCAAGAAAAGGCGCAATACTTGTGCTCGTCGGCCGCCATTTTACCGCGTTGCATGATCTTAAAAACCAGCTTACGAATAGCGAGCGTCATCAGATCATCGAAGCAGACATTGGTGCAGTAGAAGGAAGAGACAAGGTGAATCAGCATGCACGATGGCTGGGTCAGCAAGGTACGCCAATAGAAATACTGATCAATAATGCAGGGGTAAATAGTTTCAATTACCTATCCATGCGCGCGGATGTCAGTATTGAACATGAGATTGCCATCAACCTAACCGCGCCTATTTTGCTTTGTAAACAGGCACTAACGTGGCTCGCACCGACAGGCCTGATTGTCAATATTGGCTCAACCTTTGCTGGTATCGGTTTCCCCGGGTATGCCAATTACGGTGCGACTAAATCAGGCCTGTATCGCTTTACCGAAGCGTTAAATCGGGAGCTACATGGCACTCAGCAGTGTGCCATTTATATCGCGCCTCGAGCCACCAAGACGGCGTTAAATGATGCACGTGCAACGGCGATGAATAAGCAATTACAAAATCATGTGGACTCACCCGAGTGGGTAGCGAATCACATTGTTCGTGCTATCGAAAAGCGTTGCTTTGCGACGTGGCTCGGATGGCCCGAAAAGCTGTTTGTTCGTCTGAATCAACTTTTTCCATCGCTAGTGGGTCATGGGATCGCAAAACAAAAAGATATCATTGATCTTCACGCCATGACGCCGCAAGACTTGCCAGTTACAGAGGAGTCACACCATGACTATACGTAAATCGTTGTATATTACCGTATGGGCACTCAGTTGTTCTTTGATCAGTGCGACAGCGCTGGCCGACCCTATTTTGACTAAGATCCAGACACGCTGGGCACAATGTAACTACACTGTCGAAAGCAGTGACGACAAAGTGGCGTGTTTCGACCGTTTAATCGATGATACGCAAATTGCGCTCCTTGCCCAACCAGCGCGTCATGATCTGAAAATATGGCTTGCTATCAATAAGAGCTCGCTAGCCGGGGTTGACGGTGGCATGGGGGCATTGGCTTTGGTCAAAGATGCAAAAATCCTACTTGAAGATGTGGTAACACAGGCGCCGGAAACGCTGGACGGTTCGGCCCTAACGAGCTTAGCGACTTTGTACCACAAAGTGCCGGGCTGGCCGCTCGCATTTGGGGATGACGATGTGGCTGCCGTACTTTTTAAAAAAGCGCTCAAAATTAACCCTAGAGGTATTGATCCCAACTATTTTTATGGTGAATTTTTGGCAGATACCGGAAAAACCAACCTCGCTGTGGCATTCTTAAAGCAAGCACAAAAAGCTCCAGCGCGACCTGAGCGTCGTCTTGCTGATAAAGGTCGGCAACAAGAGATTGCCCAAAAACTGAAGGAGATTAATCAGCAATGAGGCTGTTACTGGTCGAAGACGATTGCATGTTAGGAGAGTCTATGGAGGCTTCGCTGCAGCGTCATGGTTACACCGTTGATTGGCTGCAGCGGGGCGGTGGTGTAGATGCGTTGTTAAATACCGAAAGTTTTACCGCTATCATTCTAGACTTAACCTTGCCAGACACTGATGGGCTTATTGTGTTGCGTCAAATTCGCCGCAAACATAGCGATATTCCTGTGATGATTTTGACCGCACGCGATGACATTGATGACCGTGTGAAAGGGTTAGATGGTGGAGCTGACGACTACATGATCAAACCTTTTGCACTCGAAGAGCTATTGGCGCGTCTGCGCGTCATGATTCGGCGTATTTCTGGTTATGCCGATACCACCATGTCATGCCATGGCGTGACCTTGTCGATGGCGACTGGCGACGTCGATATGCAAGGCGAGCCAATTCGACTAACGCCTAATGAGTTTAAATTATTATCGACGTTGATGGCACATGCTGGACGCGTGATGAATAAAGATCAGCTTCAACAAGCCCTTCATGGTATGGATGAGGGCATTAGTCCAAATGCTATTGAAGTGCATATTCATAACCTGCGTAAAAAAACCGGTGGTGCTTTAATTCAGAATATTCGCGGGGTTGGCTATATCATTGAAAAATAATAGACAACGTCCGCATTCAATAAAACGCCATCTCACGATTACGACTGTATGCACGGTGGGCCTAATGATGTTTATCTCATGGTTACTGGTTTACAGCGAAGCCCGCCATGAAATTAATGAAGTTTATGACGCGCGATTGGGTCAATCGGCAAAAACCTTGGCGCTATCGGTGATGAACTGGGGAGATCAGCCGCCAAATAACTTTACACAAAGCTATACCCATTGGTTAAACGCGATTACTGCCAACGCAAAAGATGACGATACGACCACACCATTTGGTCACCCCTACGAAGATAATTTATTTTTTCAGTACCGTGTTAATGATGCATTAATTGCCAAAAGCCCTAATGCACCGGTGCAATGGATAGGGACATCGGGCAACCCCGGATTCGATGTGGTCACCGCGGCAGGTGAACAATGGCGAACCTTTACATTGGTTTTCGCTCTACCCGATGAACGGCAAGCTAGTTTGCTGGTCGCGGAAAAAGAAGCTATTCGCCAAGAACTGATGACAGAGGTATCACTGACCATTGGTTTACCTCAACTGTTGCTTATACCACTCTTGGCGCTGGTTATGGTCGTTCTAGTAAGTCGCGCATTTAAACCGTTAGGTGAGCTGAAAGATACTATCGCTGCGCGCAGTATCGATAATCTCGATCATATCCATGTTGCACAACCTACCGTTGAACTAGCGCCATTGGTTAAACAGCTAAATTATTTGTTTTCTCAGCTAAATAATGCGTGGGTGCGTGAAAAGCGCTTGGTTAGTACGGCCGCGCACGAGCTAAAAACTCCCCTCGCGGTACTGCGCCTCAATGCAGAAAACGCTTTATCTGCCGCCACAAAAGCCGAGCGAGATAACGATTTGACCAATATTCTTGCTGGCATAGATCGAACCGATCGCGTTATCCAACAATTGCTCATGCTTTCACGGGTAGAGCAGCAAAAAACTAGGGAATCCACTCATGTTGATGTTGTCTCATTGCTACGAGAGCAAATTGCAGCACTCGTGCCCATGGCATTGACTCAACAACAGTCAATAGAGCTTGAAGGACGAGACCTCCTGTGGGTGAAAGGCCATCCCGTGATGTTGTCAGTCTTGTTTACTAATTTGATTGATAATGCAATTCGCTATGCAGGAGAAGGTGCATCTATCAGTGTGGTCACCAGTTGCTCAGCCAATACCGTGGTGGTGGCAGTGATTGATTCTGGCGATGCCATACCGGACGAAATTAAGAGTCGTATTTTTGACAAATTCTTCCGCGGTCATACCGAGAAAGGCGACGGGGCTGGTTTGGGTATGTCGATTGTCAAAGACATTGCTGAGCAGCATCAAGCGAGTATTGCGATTCGAAGCCCATATTTTTCCGACCATGGGAATGGTTTTACGGTCACTTTTCCAATTGCCTCCGTATATGAGAGCAGATAGCTATATGCTTGATTGGTAAAAGGCAGCTAACCTTGCCAACGTCAAGTCTTGTGTGATCTTACACAAGGCTTTTTGTCTATAATGATAGACAGTCTGCTCTCGATTTTGGTTTAATACCCGAACAATAAAAGGATTGGTTAGGTATGAAATTGTATAACACGATTAAGGCTTACTTATTTGAAACGTTGGTTTTAGGGGGAGCGCTAGCGCTTGGTATATGGTTAGTGCTGGCCGGGTAGTCAATTAGCCTATACGCCGGTTTAGTACTAGAACGGGCTTTCTTTGCTCAATTCGTTGCAAATCTCGACAATAACAAGAGAAAGCCCCGAGCGGAGGACCTGCTGCTGGCGTTGCAGTTGTAGCTGATAAAACTCAATATCCACATCATCCTCTGGCGCTTCTATATCGCGCTGAATCATACTCATATTGTCGATTTTACGAAGCTTTTTTACCGCATCCAGTACGTTAGGGTCGGTGAAGTGGTAGTCGTCAGCATCATTACTTAGCTGGTTTTTAAGTTTAATAATCTGTTCGATATCGTGATAGGCGTCATCTGACAACACGCCTAGACCAAACAAGAGTTTTAATCGCACTGAAAGATCACCCAGTGGCCCCGTGTCATGCAGCAAAGGCCCCACCACTGATTCTACTGCAAAGTTATCTTTGCGAAAAACCCGCTTGATTAAGCCATCAATAGACGCTTCAAACGTATCGACCGCGGCAACAAAAAAGCCACGCACGGTTGTCGCTTGGTTTAATCGTTCAATGATGTCTGTTTCGTCGAAATTTTCTGCCATAGACTCAATACTGCTTATTGTTATAACGGGGGAGTTAAACTCCCCCTGTGAAGTGCGCGGTTTACAATTGCTGGTACAGGGTGTTGATTGCCTCAATTTCAGGGCTCTCTTCTGCCAAGCCGGTGTATATCGCTAGTGTCTTTCTTACGCCTACCTCAGCCAGTGAAGCTTGAAGTTCTTCAGCTTGTGGGTCGGTGTGATTGGTATATTTCAATGCTGCGGCAATACCTTTTAACAACGCTCGGTTATCCGTGCCATATTCTATTGTACCCAGTAATGGCTTGATAAGCCTATCGTTCTGACTTAGCTTTCGAATAGGCTGGCGGCCAACTCGATCGACCTCATCAACCAAGTAGGGGTTTGAGAAACGCCCCAAAATTTTCTCGATGTACGCTTGGTGAGCGGCGCGGTTAAATCCGTAGCGTTGAATAAGCACTTCGCCGCTTTCCTGCATGGCCTGTTTCACCACGGCATGAATCTGTGGATCGGTAATGGCTTCACGAATGGTACGGTGGCCGCTTAAGCACCCCAAATAAGCAGTGATACAGTGACCTGTATTCAAGGTGAAAAGCTTGCGTTCGACAAACGCCATTAAGTTTTGCGTTTTCTCCATACCGGCGATATCAGGGATCTCGCCTTTGAACTGTTGCTCATCAACAATCCATTCGCTGAAGCTTTCTACCGTAACCTCTAAGGGATCATCGTTCGCCGCTTCCGCGGGCGGTACAATACGATCGACCGCTGAATCGACAAAACCAATCAGTGCCTCTGCTTTTTGATGCAACGCGGGGTCAAGGTGCTTATAGACTTCGCCCTTAAGGTGTGATGTGCCACGGATCATGTTTTCACAGGCAATAATGTTCAGCGGCGCCAAATTGCCCGATTCAAAACGCTTTTCAATCCCGGTGGCTATGGTCTTAGCGATAATATCAAGCACATTGGGACCCACTGCCGTAGTCACTAAATCCGTTTTTACGATTTTATCGATCACATCATCACTTGCCGAATTAACCGCCGTGATATGAGAAACCGTGTCGATATGGCAGTCATTGCCGACCACTTTGACGTTGTAGCTTTGTTTGTGACTGAGTTGATCAATGAGGGGCGCATCAACATCTGCAAAGGTGACCTCGACATTGGCATCCGCGAGTAATTTTCCGATAAAGCCGCGGCCAATATTGCCGGCACCAAAATGAACAGCATTTTTCATAATATTTACCTCAAACTAAAAAAGATGGATATAAGGGACCACCTCAGTGGTCTCCTTATCAGACTGATTAATGGGACGACGTCATATGAGTGACGTTTTCATCACTTAATAGATTGAGGATCTCGTCAATACTGTCGGTACTGGTGAGGGTATCTATTGCATCAGGTTCATCTAGCGCATTAGTGATAGCGGTAATAACTTGGATATGCTCATCGTTTTTGGCGGCAATCCCGATCACCAATTTGGCGATATCGTCTTTATCGTCGGTGAACTGCACACCCGTTGGATACTGGCATACCACGATGCCGGTTTTCTTGACTCCATCTTTCGCTTTGACGGTGCCATGAGGGACGGCGATAGATTCACCGAGGTAAGTTGGAGTTAATGCCTCGCGCTCAAACATGGCGTCGACATAGCTAGGTTCAACGTAACCGAGTTTGACAAGTTGATTGCCGGCAAATTGGATCGCCTGCTCTTTGTTTGTTGCCGTTAAGCCAACATGGATATTTTCACGTTGGAGTTGAAAAGTGGGCGCTGGCGTTGGCTCGAAGCTATCGTCATTCGCGGCAGTATCAGGAACCCTAAGCACTTGCGGATCGTTCGCTGCAGGGTATTTTGCCGCGAGAATTTGGGTGACCAACTGGCCGTAAACCTCACCATCAAGGAAGTTATTAAGTGAAATATGGTGAGCTGATGGGGCGTGAGCACGTGCGCGCTCGGTTAGGTCTTTGTGCGTGATCACAATCTGCGCATCCTCAGGCAAACTATTAACCGCAATATTCGTGACACCAATATCTAGACCGGCGCTTTGCACTTTTTTGCGCAGCAAGCTGGCACCCATGGCACTGGATCCCATACCCGCATCACACGCAACCAAAATATGCTTAACGGATGCAAAATTAACCGTGCCTTTGGGCGCGGATGAGGGAGCGGAGGTATCTGCTTTCGTGCCTGTCTTCATGTCTTTCATTTTCGCAGTCGCTTCATCGAGTGAAGCTTCGTCACCATCGCCCTCTGTGCTTTTTTGCGTTTTCATCAGCAAAGCGGCAACCACAAATGACACACTGGCAGCGGCAATAATTGACGCTAAGACACCAACAACCGATCCTTTTTGCGTCATTAATAGCACGGCAAAGATAGAGCCAGGAGATGCCGGTGACACAATGCCTGCATCAAACACAGTGAGAACGAATACACCTGTCATACCTCCAGCAATGGCTGCAAGGATAAGACGTGGATTCATTAAAATGTAAGGGAAGTAGATCTCGTGAATACCACCGAAGAAGTGAATAATCGATGCACCCCCTGCGGTTTGACGTGCTGTGCCTTTACCAAACACCATGTACGCTAACAAGATGCCCAAACCTGGACCTGGATTCGCTTCAATGAGGAAGAAAATCGACTGGCCTGCTTCTGATGCTTGTTGAATGCCCAGAGGAGAGAAAATGCCGTGGTTGATCGCATTATTCAAAAACAAGATCTTAGCGGGTTCAACAAATACCGACGTCAGCGGTAACAAGTGCGCTGAGACCAAAAATTCAACGCCCGCAGCCAGACCATTGGACAACAGTTTTACGAACGGGCCGATGAGGAAGAAAGCGATAATCGCGCAAAGCATACCGATAATACCGGCAGAGAAGTTATTCACTAACATCTCAAACCCGCTTCTCACTTTGCCATCGATATAAGCATCGAATTTTTTAATGGCCCAGCCGCCGAATGGACCAACTATCATCGCGCCCATAAACATGGGAATGTCAGTCCCGACAATCACCCCCATGGTGGTAATCGCGCCGACAACAGCGCCGCGTTCGCCGCCAACAAGTTTACCGCCGGTGTAGCCGATCAGCAGTGGTAGTAGGTAGGTAATCATGGGGCCGACCATGGCCGCCAATGTCTCATTGGGTACCCAACCGGTCGGAATAAATAGTGCGGTAATAATCCCCCACGCGATGAATGCGCCGATATTGGGCATCACCATATTTGAGAGGAAGCGACCAAAATTCTGTATCTTGATCTTGGTGTCAGATGATATCATAACAATACCCCGTTTGATGTTCTCATTGAACGTGTGTGGTAGAACGGTTCGCCAAAACCGTCTGGCTAGTTAGTACCCAGTCAATTTACCACACATTTTTTCGAGAGAACTGATAACGGGGATTTGTTGACCCACCTCTCACTATTCACGTCGCAACTATATTTTACC
>NZ_MUFI01000067.1:0-12273 GCF_001996265.1 Salinivibrio sp. MA440 | reverse complement strand
ACCCATTTGTTGGTACTCATGATTCGCTCCTCGTGAAATAACAAAAAAGATGTTATCAATACTATAATGAATAAACAAATTGCGCACCACAAAACAACTAAATAGAGGTTTGAATGGAATTGCTTTGCCCGGCTGGAAGTATTCCGGCATTAAAAGCGGCTATCGAAAATGGAGCCGATGCGGTTTACGTTGGTTTGAAAGATGAAACCAACGCGAGACACTTTGTGGGCCTTAATTTGGACCAACTGAAGCTGTCAGAAGCAGCTGATTATGTGCATCGGCACGGTAAAAAGCTGCATGTTGCTATCAACACGTTCGCGCATGCCAACAGCTGGGAGAAGTGGCGCCAGGCGGTCGATGATGCCGTTCTGGCTGGTGCAGACGTACTGATTATTGCCGATCTGGCTGTGTTGGCTTATGCCGCCGAACGCTACCCGAAAGTAGAAACGCACTTATCGGTGCAGGCGTCGGCGACCAATGCCGAGGCAATTCGTTTTTATCAACAATACGGTGTGAAACGAGTGGTACTGCCTCGTGTACTATCGATGCAGCAAGTCCGTGCACTTGCGCGAACAACGGACGTTGAACTCGAAGTTTTTGCGTTCGGAAGTTTGTGCATTATGGCGGAAGGGCGTTGCTACCTAAGCTCATACCTGACCGGCGAGTCGCCCAATACCGCGGGTGCCTGCTCGCCTGCTGCTTTTGTTGAGTGGGACGAGCAAGACAACAAACTGGAGTCACGGTTAAACGGCGTGCTGATAGACCGTTTTGCTGAAAACGAAAAAGCGGGCTATCCGACGCTCTGTAAAGGACGCTTCTCCGTCGACGACGAGGTCTATAATGTTCTGGAAGAGCCCACGAGTTTGAACACCTTGAGCCTACTACCGCAGTTACACAAAGAGGGCATTACCTCACTCAAAATAGAAGGCCGTCAGCGCAGTCCTGCCTATGTCTCACAAATTACCCGAGTCTGGCGCCAGGCTATTGATGCCGTAATGGCCGACCCTGATGGTTTTGAGGTTGTTGACAATTGGAACTCGGTTCTTGCATCGCTCTCAGAGGGTAGTCAAACCACGCTCGGTGCGTATCATCGGAAATGGAAGTAATGATATGAAATTTTCTCTAGGGCCGATTCTTTACTTTTGGCCAAAAAAACAAGTCATGGATTTTTACCGCGAAGCCGCTGACTCTAACGTCGAGCATGTGTATTTGGGTGAAATCGTGTGTAGTAAACGCCGCGAGCTTAAGCTTGACGATTACCTTGAAATTGCACACATGCTCAGGGAAGCCGGTAAGAAAGTGACGCTATCAACTATGACGTTGCTGGAAGCCCCGGCCGAGTTGCGGGAGCTGGGTAAATATTGTGACAACGGCGAATTTGAGGTCGAAGCCAACGATGTCAGCGCTATTAGTCTGTTACAGGAGCAAGGACTGAACTTCACTGCTGGGCCGGCCATTAACATCTACAATCACCAAAGCCTGCGTCGTTTAATTGATATGGGCATGAACCGTTGGGTAGCACCTTTTGAGCTGTCGCGTGACTGGTTGCAGGATATTTTGCAGCAAAAGGTCATTGAAAGCGTGCGTGACTGCTTCGATGTTGAGGTATTCTCGTTTGGGCATATGCCGCTTGCCTGGTCGGGTCGCTGTTTTACTGCGCGATCTGAAAACCGCCCGAAAGATCAGTGTGAGCTGTGCTGCATCAAGTACCCCGAAGGGCGTGAAGTGAAAAGCCAGGAAGGACAGCAAGTGTTTGTACTTAACGGCATTCAAACCCAATCGGGGACTCGTTATAACCTGATAAACCAACTTCCGAGTATGCAGGGGTTAGTGGATATCGTCCGTATTAGTCCGCAACCACAAGGCACTTTTGACTGGCTAGATCGTTTCCGTAACAATGTTGATGGCGATCATCCCGTAAAATTGGGCAGCAAAGAAAGTAACGGCTATTGGTTACAGCTTGCCGGGTTACTGACGGCATAAATACACGGAATTAAGAGACAAAAGGGCAATTATGTCAGACGATATCGCACGTATTGGTGTTATTACGGTCAGCGACCGCGCCAGTCGAGGGCAATATGAGGATGTCTCAGGTCCGGCTATTGAAGAGACATTAAATGACTACTTAACGTCTTCGTGGCAGCCGGTGTATCGGGTTATTGAAGATGAACAATCGCTGATTGAACAGACCATAAAAGACTTAGTCGACAAAGAAGGCTGTTGTCTGGTGGTGACCACCGGTGGTACTGGCCCGGCTAAACGCGATGTCACTCCCGAGGCAACTGAGGCAGTTTGCGACCGCATGATGCCGGGCTTTGGGGAGCTGATGCGACAAGAGTCGTTAAAGTACGTACCAACCGCCATTCTCTCTCGCCAAACTGCGGGTTTACGCGGCTCATCGCTAATTATCAACTTACCTGGTAAGCCAAAAGCCATTCGTCAGTGCTTAGACGCGGTATTTCCGGCAGTGCCTTATTGCATTGACCTTATGGAAGGCCCTTATTTGGAGTGTAACGAAACGGTGATTAAACCCTTCCGTCCTAAAAAATAAGAGCTACAGTGATTTCTGGTGTATGAGCCAAAAAGAATGCGGTGTGAGTTGTTGATTGGTATCACCAGATCAACAACCTCAGCTTTTTAGAGAAGGTTTTAGCCGCAGACATATCGGCGATGATTGATAAATGAACACTCATGTGCTCGCCTTGGGTTGCCATGCGCAAGCCAAATTGAGTATCGATTAGATTAAAGTATTCCTTAACCTGAATGCTGATACTTGGAAAGATGGTTCAAACCGTAAAACAGAGTGTAGACGCCAGTGTTGATAACACCAGCGAGTAATTGCGTTGGCCACCTGTTGCTGATAGGGGGCATCGAAGACCTCCAGTTATATCCGTTTAAGTCAGACACCTAAACTTTACTGTGAGTTTCGATAAAATGCTTTATTATCAGTCATCTATATTCACTTTGCAAAGTTAACGCTACCCAAAAATAGGCATAGCAAAATCAAAGCGCAAAGATTGTTTTTTAGCAGTTAGCTATTCTTTTAGAGGTGGTTTCGCGAACACGATAAACTGGCAAATCAACTAAGGATACTAACTTATTTTCGGCGTTAGAACGCTATTTTTTTACGTTTAAAACATATATGATAAATACATCTTTAAAGTGTTCAGGTGACTATGATGCAGATCACAAACCGAGAGAAAGAAGATCACATAACGCCGATACTCAGACAAGCATTTCGTCCTCTGTTCTTGCTAGGCGCACTATTCAGTGCTGTGGCAATTCTGCTTTGGGGCTTTGCGCTGGCGGGGAAGGTGAGCTTGCCGGTGTACGGAAATATTATGTTCTGGCACAGCCATGAAATGATTTTCGGTTTTGTAGTTGCCATTGTGCTGGGCTTTTTGCTCACTGCAGTGCAGAACTGGACGGGACTGCGCGCGCCGCATGGTAATACCTTGCTAGTGGTGACGGTGCTATGGAGTGCGGCACGATTATTATTGTTGTTTGGTGAAAACTTGCCGTGGTGGCTTGTGGCGGCGGTGGACGTCAGTGTTCTGCCTGTTGCTGCATTCTTGTTTGGCATAATGGTGCTAAAAATTAACCAAACCAGAAACCTGTTTTTTGTCCCCATTCTGCTGTTATTAACGGTGTGTAATCTATTGATGCACTACGGGTTACATTTTGGTCATTACAACATCCAAGTACTGGGAGCTTATAACGCTGTATTCCTAGTGACGTTGCTAATGGCCATTATCGGCGGGCGTGTTCTGCCAATGTTTACGGCCAACGGCACCATGACAAAGAAAGTTCAGGCATTGCCCTGGCTGGATAAAATGGCGCTAGGCAGCTTATGGCTAATATTCGCGGTGCACTTTTTTAACCTGCATATGCGGTTGCCTAGTCAGGTTATGGTTGTGTTGTTCGCCTTTTGTGCCATCACAACAGCCGTCCGTGTTGTGCGTTGGAAAATTTGGATAACCTGGCGGGTGCCGCTGTTGTGGTCGCTGCATATTGCTTACTGGTTCATTCCCATCGGTTTAGCGTTATTTGCACTGCGCTATGCCGGTATTGAAATTACTCAGAGTGTAGCCATGCACGCACTGACCGCTGGCGCTATGGGTAACATGATTTTAAGCATGATAGCTCGGGTGTCGTTAGGGCATAGCGGACGCCCGCTTCAGACTAAACCTATTATGTGGGGCGCATTTTTATTGGTAGCTATTGCGGCAGTGACTCGCGTATTCCTTATTTGGTTTATGCCAGAACTGACTAGCCAGTGGTTAATGCTGAGTACGTTAGCCTGGGCTATTGCGTACAGCATTTACGTGGTCGTTTACTTCAAAGTATTGATCACGCCGCGAGCGGACGGTAACCCGGGCTAAGCGTTGGAGCAGTGAGAGCAGTTAGGGTGCTTTAGTAGATTCATCCGCTGCTATTCGCTGTGCAATACGTCAAAGAGTAACAATGATGAATAAAGCGGCTGATCTATGTTGGCCGCTATTTTTATGGCTCTACGGCTTGGATCGTACCAATAACGCCCATTAGCGGCGACAACACTCCGGCTTCGGTAGCTGCTCGCCAAAAAACTGACTTAAGCACCCATAACACGCGCTCTCATTTTGCATTGAAAAACTGGTTACTTGTCCTTCAACGCTAATGGCAGAACCCGATACCAAGGGCGTTTTGTGTAGCAGACAGGTTTTATTCACAGCGTTGCGTGTTTCCAAATTATCGCAGTAATCGACAACCAGGGTTTCAGCGCTGACTAATAGCTCCAGCGTGCCTTCCTCAACTCGCGTATTAATCGTTTGAATGCGTTTTTCGCTATTAAGCTATGCTAAGCGGTGCTTAACCGCTTCGACTTTTAATTCACCGATCCAGTGCTCTGAAAATCGTACCTGACGCTGAAGGTTGTGGCGGTCAATAGTATCGTCATTGACCAATGTCAGCTCAGTGGGCAGGGTTTTATTCATAACGACTTCTCTGACGGTGCAGGTACGGACTCAGGGCGACTGGCTAGCCAAGCACCCACAGTGACCAATACCACGCCGACAATTATCTTTAGCCAAACCGGCACTTGTGGCACGAATAACCATAAAATGGCGCAACCACTGGCCATTATCACCAGTGCAATGACTTTAGAGCGGCGCTTCACTACTCGGTTATCGCGCCAGGCCCGAATATCTGGTCCGTATTTTGGATGGTTGACCAACCAGGTTTCTAGGCGGGGCCAGCCTTTACTGGCCGCCCATAACGCGGCAATAAGAAACGGTACGGTGGGCATAACCGGCAGGGCAATGCCAATAACCCCCAGTAAAACAAAGAATGCGGCCAAAGAGCGCCATAGTATTTTCATTAAAAGCGCTCGGGTCATTACTTCATTCCTAATCGGGCGGCCATTTTATGTAAATTACTGGAGTCGAGCTTGAGCTCTTTAGCAGCTCTACTCCAACTGTCATCGTTACGCTTAAGTGCCGCTTCTATCATTTTACGCTGTGTATATTGTACCGCTTCTTTCATCGACAAACTCTGGGTCGGTAAGTTCGCGTCATTGCTTTGAGTACCCGAGTCTGCCACCGAAGGCAATCGCACGTCTAAGTCGAGCACTTTAGGCTCAATGCTGGCAATGTCATTTTTGTCGATGCCATGGCTCAATAGTTTAATGGCGGCCCGACTAATGACATGCTCCAGTTCGCGAACGTTACCTGGCCACTGATACTGTTGAATTGCCAACTCAGCTTCGGGCGACAAGCGAATGGCGCGCAAGCCTAGCCGAGCCCGGTTCAGCTCCAAAAAATGACCGGCCAGAATGGAAACATCGTCATCACGTTCACGTAGTGGTGGTATCGGCAGTGGATACACGGACAGGCGATGGTACAAGTCGGCACGGAAGGTTTCGTTACTGACTTGCTGTTTAAGGTTTCGATTGGTCGCGGCAATAATGCGTACATCCACTTTGCGGTATTTGTCTGAGCCGAGGCGTTGAATTTCACCGTTTTGCAGTACGCGTAGTAGTTTGGCTTGTATGGAAAGCGGTAACTCGCCAACTTCATCTAAAAACAGGGTGCCACCATTAGCCGCGTCGAAACGCCCGGATCGATCACTGCTTGCGCCGGAGAAAGCGCCTTTTACGTGACCAAAGAGTTCACTTTCCGCTAAGGACTCGGGTAATGCGGCACAGTTTACGTATATCAACGGCTTGCCGCTGCGTTGCGACAGTCGGTGTAATTCCCGCGCGAATAGTTCTTTACCGACCCCGGTTTCGCCCAGTAGCAATACGGGCAAATCGGCACCGGCTACGATCCGAAGCTCTTTTAAGACCGCATGAATGGCTTTGCTTTCACCAATAATTTCTGACTCATTGGCGTCGGAGGTACTGCTGTGTTCGACTGATTGCTTTTGCCCTTGCCGCAGTGCACGGACGTTCTGCTCTAACTGACCAATGCGAATGGCGGTTTCTACAAATAAGCTAAATTTTTGTAATTCAATAATAGAATCGTCAGTGAATGTCCCAGGCTCTAACGCGTCGAGTGTCAGTACGCCCCAGCATTTGCTTTCCAAATACAAACTAATGCCCATGCAGTCATGTACGGGCAATGCCTCGCCTGGTTGGTTAGCCATTAAACCATCGTACGGATCAGGAAGAGCTGAGTCATGTTCGAAACGAACGGCTGAACGTGACGATATTAGGACCGCTAAACGTGGATGCTGCGCTAACACAAAGCGACGGCCCAAAGCTTCGCGCACGAGTCCCTTGACGGCAATAGGTTGTAGTACTTCGTTCTCGAGTTTCAATAGTGCGACTGCGCCGCAGTTAAAATGACGTCGCAACGTACTGACGAGATTCTGCAGTCGTACAGCTGTAGGTTGCTCTGTTAACAAATCGGCTAAAACACTTTCTTGTAGCATAGTTAAATCCACTATATTGGTAAAAACTACCCTAATTGTTAGGGTTGATACTACCGTGGGGTTTCTGAATGTCAATAATTACAATTGGATAGAAGTTGGCGCACTTGTTGCACTGTTACTTAGGAATTCATGTTTCATCCGGGAGTAGTTCCTGGAGTTGCGGATTAAGTTAAGGAGTTTAGCATGAGTGATTTACAGCAAAGGTTGGCGGATAGCGAAGCCAAATGGCAACAAGCAACAGCGCAGGAATTAATCGAGCACATTTATTTACGTTTCCATCAACGCCATCGTGAGCAATTACCAGAACTTAAGCAACTGGCAATGAAAGTGGAAGACGTGCATGGTGACCACGAACTCGCACCACGCGGTTTAGCGGAGCATCTGGACGCTATGTTACAGGAATTGGAAAGTCATATGATGAAAGAAGAACAAATTCTTTTCCCAATGCTGTCGCGCGGTGTGTATCCAAGTGGTCCTATTTCTGTCATGGAAGAAGAACACGTGCAGCACGAAGCCGAGTTGGTGAAAATTAATCGGTTAACCAACAATCTGACACTACCGGAAGGCGCATGTGGTACTTGGACAGCTCTGTACAATGGTTTAAAAGAGTTACAGGATGATTTGCACGAGCATATTCACCTGGAGAACAACATACTTTTTGCTGAAAAACAGGCAGCAGCGTCAGAGCACGGTAAAAACTTCTGTTGTGGTTCGTGTCAGTAACTAATCTGAAGTGACAAGGGTCGAATGCAAATGCGAATATTCTGTATTTGATCCTGTTTTAAGCTATTTTAGCGCTTTCATTAGAGAAGGTGTTTAGGGATGTATTCTTGAATCTCGTACCATCCTTTCGACCCCGCAATCACCGCGCACAATGAAGCAAAAAGCAGGCCGAATAGCGGGTAGGTTATCTTGACACTCTAGTGATTATCATCAACGGCGCTGAAGTAGTCTTTACATGTATCGATGTCCACGGTATCTATCCCGAACCATTTTAGAATCGGCCTATATGACCACAGCCAGAAGTGATCGTTAAACCGATTCTTCTTTGGTTAAAAAATATTCGCGAACTCGCCTTGGATGCCATCACCTTGATGACTGCAGCTATGATCGCTCTTAATGAGACTAAAAAACGCAAAGACACCTTAATTTATCATGATATTCATTTAACCGAACAAGCTCAAAAGTGTAGGTCCTCGTTTCCGTACTCGGAGTCGAAATCAATAACAAAGAGGTTGAGATTGTCTTTCAACCGCAATATCGCTTGGCGTCGGGCTAGCTAACTGGCTTAGAAGTTTTGGCGAGATGGACCCAGAAAACCTATGGTGGTGCAATCTGGTACATTTATTCCTCTCGAAGAAAAGCAAGGCTTCTTGCGAAGACCTAACGGCGCTTGTACTCGAAAAAGCCGCCAAGTAGTTACACATAGTGGTCTGTTGGGAAATGTCATTCCGCGTGTGTCGGTGAATATTTCTGCGGTTGAGTATAACCGAGAGAGTGCGATTCAGCGTATTGATTATTACTTGCAATTGAACCCAGAATTCGTGCGTTACTTATGCCTAGAAATAACCGAAACCGCGGCGCTATCGGTTTAATGTATAGCGTCAGTGCATAGTTGTTTTACCTCATCCTCTCTCCCTATATCTACTCGTTCCGAATTCTTCGTACAACCCATACAGAGCCTCCCGGCAATGTGATCAAAACCACAATGACTCGCTTGATGTAACCGGTTTTTGTGATCCTCGCCTTCAACTTTGAAACCGGTTACTGAAACCGGTTTCTTTTTTGGATAGATTAGGGCTATTGGTTAAGTAACTTGAATGTCAAGAGGTATGAAAATGGTAAAAATTCTTCTTTGTTGTGCAGCGGGAATGTCAACCAGCATGGTGGTCAAGAAAATGGAACAGGCGGCGAAGAGCCAAGGCATAGAAGCTGATATTCAAGCAGTTGGTTTGGATGAGTTTGAAAATATGCTTCCCAAGTTCGATATCTGCTTACTGGGACCACAAGTGAAATATAAAGAGGCAGATTTTTCCGCAAGCGCAGCTAAACAAGACAAAAAAGTAAAAGTCATTAACTCCATGGATTATGGAATGATGAATGGTGAAAAAATCCTCAACGATACGTTAGTAGAGCTAGGTTAGGGGGCTCATAATGACGACATTAACGGATAATGTGTTTGGGTTTATTGAGAATAGAGTAACGCCTGTTGCCGGTAAGGCAGCGTCTCAGCGCCATATTATGGCGATGAGAGATGGATTTATCTCTGCGATGCCATTTATGATTGTGGGCTCATTTCTACTCATATTTGCCTTCCCTCCGTTTGCAGCGGATTCAAACTGGGCCATTGCTCAAGTATGGTTGCAGCTTGCTGAGCGATATCAAGGGCAACTACTCACACCATTTAATATGACGATGGGCATTATGTCTGTCTATATCACCGCCGCCATCTCTTATAACTTGGCGCAAAGTTACAGTATGGAGCCATTCATGCCAGCGATGCTGTCGTTGATGTCCTTCCTATTGGTAGCTGCGCCACTGACTGAAGGAGGACTGCCTGCGGGATATTTAGGCGGTACAGGTATTTTTACGGCAATTCTTGTGTCTCTTTATAGTACAGAGCTGATGTATTTCCTCCAAAGGAAAAACATAGGCATCAAAATGCCTGAGCAAGTGCCTGGTAAAATCAAACAGTCTTTTGATTTGTTGATTCCGATACTACTGGTTGTACTGACTATATATCCTCTCAATTTATATATTGAAAGTCAGACCGGCATGATCATCCCTGAAGCTATCATGACGGCATTCAAACCTCTGGTCAGTGCTGCTGACTCGTTGCCAGCTATTCTTTTGGCCGTGCTACTTACACATGTATTGTGGTTTGCAGGCATTCATGGTGCTGCTATTGTCGGCGGTATGTTGCAAGCTTTTTGGCTCACCAACCTGTCTGCCAATCAAACTGCGCTTGCTGCTGGTGCTCAAATTCCTCATGTATTTGTAGAGGGTTTTTGGAGTTTCTTTATCGTGCTTGGCGGCTCTGGTGCGACATTAGGCCTGGTCTTTTTGTTTATGCGTAGCCGTGCTGCTCACCTAAAGACAATCGGGAAAATCAGTGTTGTACCTTCGCTCTTCAATATCAATGAGCCTGTGATATTTGGCACCCCTTTGATTATGAATCCCACCTTCTTTATTCCGTTTATTACAGCCCCACTGGTTAACGCCACGATTGCGTACTTTTGTGTCAAAACGGGAATTGTAGGTGCTGTGATTTCAGTGGTGCCTTGGACTGCACCTGCTCCGGTTGGCGCGGCATGGGCAGCAGGTTGGGCAATTAGCTCTTCTATATTAGTTGTTGTCCTCATGCTTGTCGCAACCGCCATCTATTATCCATTTTTTAAAGTTTATGAAAAACAGCTTTTAGCACAAGAAGCCCAAGGGGAGGAAAACTAATGACACCACTAGCAGATTTTGACCAAGAATCAACGGTGATGGAGCTCATCATCAATGCAGGCTCAGCAAAGTCTTTCGCAATGGAGGCGTTGAGAGCCGCGAAAGCGAGTGACTGGAACGCGGTTGACGAATACCTGTCTCAGTCGTCTGTCGCCTCGAAGCAAGCACATGATGTACAGACTCAGCTGATTGGGCTCGATCAGGGCGAAGGAAAGGTGCCCGTGAATTTGGTGATGGTGCATGCCCAGGATCATATTATGACCAGCATGTTAGCCAGAGAATTGGTTGAAGAATTAATTGCTATCCATCGCAAACTGGATTCTGTGTAATTAATGTTACAATACTGAAAATCCGAAAGTTTGTAGTTTCGAGGGAAACTCCCTCTCACCTTTAGAGGTACGAATGGCCACGATTAAAGATGTTTGCAAGGCTGCCGGTGTATCTAAGGCGACAGTGTCTCGTGTTATCAATAAGACTGGACAGGTCAAAGAGAGTACCCGAGTAAAAGTTGAAGCAGCTATTAAACAATTGAACTATCGACCCAGTAGCTTGGCTCAAACATTAGCTGCGAGTAGCGGCAACAGTATTGGCCTAGTGCTATCGGACTTTGATGGCAGCTACTTTGGTAGTTTATTAAAGCAAGCATCTGCCAGTGCTACTAGAATGGGCAAGCAGCTGATTATTGCGGATGGAAAAAACCAAGCTGAGTTTGAATTACAAGCAGTGAGCTCCCTGGTTGAACAAAAGTGTGATGTGATTGTGCTTTACAGCCGTCAGCTGACGGCGCAACAACTTATCGAGCTTAATCATGAAATATCCACGCCTTTGATTCACGTTGGGCAAGAGCTTCCAGAATCGGCAGGTTATTCAATTGCATTTGATCAAAAGCGCGCGATAGAATCGGCGGCGACCCATCTTATGAGCATTGGTCATCGACACATTGCGTATTTTGGGCCTTGTCCAACAACAAGGACGACCCAAGTTCGGTTAGAGGCTTTTAAAGCGATTACTGAGAAGCAGCCCTTTTCTGTGGAAACACAGCATTTGGTGTGTGGCTTTGATGTAAAAGCAGCCTATGAACAAGCGCTGGAACAAATTCCCAACAATTGGCGTTTCAGTGCCATTGTCGCAGCGAGTGATGATATTGCTATTGGTATTTTACGTGCCTGTCGAGAGAAAGGCATTGGTGTACCTTCAGATGTATCAATCGTGAGTATCGATAATGAAAAAATGACTGAGTTTGTTGTACCACAGCTTACGACAGTTGATATCCCTATCGAACGTATTACGGAAAGAGCGATGGAAGTTGCCCAACAACTTATCGAGGATCAAGTAACTATAAGACCAGAGATTGTTGTGGGTGAGTTATTTGTGCGCGATTCGACTAAGCCTCTAGTATAAAAAGATGTTTTTATGAAATTTGCACATGATTTTCTTTTTGGCGCCGCGACGGCTTCTTATCAAATCGAAGGGGCAACGGATGTCGACGGTAAAGGGCCGACTAACTGGGATGAGTTTGTAAAAATCCCGGGAAAAACCTTTGAAGGAACAACGGGTGAAGTGGCGATTGATCACTATCATCGTTACAAAGAAGATATTAAGTTAATGGCTGAGATGGGGCTTGAGTCTTACCGTTTCTCTATTTCTTGGGCAAGAATTATTCCTGATGGTGTAGGCGCTATAAATCCTAAAGGTATTGAGTTTTATAACAATATCATTGATGAGTGTTTAAAATATGGAATAGTTCCTTTTGTAACGCTCTATCACTGGGACCTTCCTCTCTGTTTGGAAAAAGACGGAGGGTGGTTAAATAGAAAAACAATCGATGCTTTTTTGAACTATGCAAACGTTTGTTTTGAGAGCTTTGGTGATCGTGTCAAACATTTTATCACATTTAATGAAACCGTTATTTTT
>NZ_MUFI01000066.1:0-12747 GCF_001996265.1 Salinivibrio sp. MA440 | reverse complement strand
TTGGGAAGTGTTTATTAAAAACGAGGTAGCAAGTGGCCGGTACGGCTCTGCTAGTGAGGTTGTTCGTGATGCATTACGCACGCTTGAGGAACGCAAAACCAAACTGGATGTGTTGCGCGCACATCTTGATAAGGGGGCTCGACAGTCGGCGAGTGACACGTTTGTCGATGATTTTTCAATGGATGAATTGATTAACGACTTGGACATAGAATCTTAACCATTTCACTATTGGTTAGTGCGCGCATTGTGATTGAACATTACTGACATACGCACTAATGAAGCGATCTTCCTTCAAACATTAAAATGTGCCTTGTTTCACGGGCAATCGATGTGGTTTGTGTTACCTTTTTGGTGTCTGTGAGTGATGTGCCTTGTCACTCGGGACAATCACGAAAGGGACACCCATGGACGATCTCTCGCCCTCCGATCTTAAAACGATACTTCACTCCAAACGCGCCAATATGTACTACCTCGAACATTGCCGTGTGATGCAAAAAGACGGGCGTGTGTTGTACTTGGCGGAGGCCAAACGCGAAAACCTCTACTTTAATATCCCCATTGCCAATACCACCGTCTTATTGCTCGGCACCGGCACGTCAATCACGCAAGCGGCGATGCGTATGCTGTCGCAAGCAGGCGTTCTGGTTGGCTTTTGTAGTGGCGGGGGCACACCGCTGCATATGGCAACCGAGGTCGAATGGTTTACGCCACAAAGCGAGTATCGGCCCACCGAATATCTGCAAGGTTGGTTATCCTTTTGGTTTGATGATCAAAAGCGACTGGACGCTGCGCGGGCTTTTCAGCTGGCACGCCTGAGTTACTTAAAGCAGGTCTGGCAAGCGAGCCGTGAACTTAAGCTTGAAGGGTTCGATGTGGCCGAATTGGCTGGCGCGCTCGACACCTTTGTGGAGCGAACCGACAAGGCCAGCAAGTCAGCTGATTTATTGCTTACCGAAGCACAGCTGACCAAAGCGCTCTACAAACACGCCGCCAACCGCACGCAAAAAAACGGTTTTAAACGCCAGCATGAGGCCGACGATCTCGCCAACCGCTTTTTAAATCATGGCAACTACTTAGCCTATGGCTTGGCGGCGAGTTGTTTGTGGGTGCTTGGGATCCCGCACGGATTTGCGGTGATGCATGGCAAAACCCGTCGCGGCGCGCTGGTGTTTGATGCCGCTGACTTAATCAAAGATGCCATCGTGCTGCCTTGGGCGTTTGTATGCGCCAAAGAAAACGCCACCGAACAAGAATTTCGCCAGCAAGTCCTGCAAGCCTTTATTGAACACAAAGCGATGGACTTTATGTTCAACACCATCAAAGCCATTGCGCTGCAAGATTTCTCTGAGGATGAGATAGCGGAGCAGCAACTATGATGGTGACCTTTATTTCTCAGTGCGAGAAAAAGGCACTGAAGAAAACCCGCCGCGTGCTCGATGCCTTTGCCAACCGAATAGGTGATAACACCTGGCAGACGCTGATCACCGAAGATGGCTTAAACACGGTGCGAAAAATGCTAGGCAAAACTGCCAGCCGCAGCACCGCGGTCAGTTGTCATTGGATTCGTTCGAGGACCCATAGCCAACTCGTGTGGATTGTGGGTAACCGCCGCAAGTTTAACTTAGAAGGCAATGTACCGGTCAATCGCACTGAGCTTGATCTTAGCCACAAAGAGTGGGAGCAGGGGTGGCAGCTTAATGAGGTAATCGTGCTGGCAACGGCCATGGCAGGGTTGTTTCATGATTTTGGCAAAGCCAATGCGTTGTTCCAGAAAAAGCTTCGTGGCCAAACGACACACCAAGGCGAACCATACCGTCATGAATGGGTATCTCTGCGTCTATTCGAGGCGTTTGCCAAGGGCAAAAAGGATCAGCAATGGCTTGATGAACTTAGCGAGCTTACGCCTGAAACGGCTACTGAGCATGAAACTGAGCTACTAGCGCGACTGTTTACTGAAACAGATGGTTATCAGCCGGTTTTTGATGATTTATCGCCATTTGCACGTATCGTGGCTTGGCTGATTGTGTCGCATCACCGATTGCCCGTGAACTATGATGCTAACAAGGCACCCGTTGAGCTATCGCAAATTGACCAATGGCTTTTCCGTTGCTTTGGCAGCCATTGGAATGCGCCCAACGCACTTGACCTCGCCAAATATGATCCGCAAGCGCTTGCCGATAACTGGCGCTTTCCTGATGGCACCCCGTTTTTAAGCCAGCCTTGGCAACAAAAAGCGCGTCAATTGGCCCAGCGTGCCCGCCAATATCCGTGGAGCGCTCATGGACAAGTTGATTGGTTATCGCAGCGGTTTGTCAGCCATATGGCACGTTTATCGTTAATGCTGGCGGATCATTATTACTCGTCGCTGCCGCTGGGAAAATCCAAACCCAAATGGCGGGACGGCCATTACGCCCCGATTGCCAACACAGATCAGTCTCAGGGAAAACGCAAAAACGCACCGCCGAAACAACAGTTAGATGAGCACAACATCGGCGTGGCTATTAATGCGAAACGCTTTGCAGAGAATTTACCCTCACTTAAATGGACATTGCCGGCAATTGCTCAGCACCGCCGTTTTAGCCAAGGCGCCGAACAAGAAAAGTATCGCTGGCAAGATATCGCTTATCGGAAAACCAAAACCATAGCCACTCAGTCGGAAACGCAGGGCTTTTTCGGCATTAATATGGCGTCGACAGGCTGTGGGAAAACCATCGCCAATGCGCGCATTATGTATGCGTTATCCGACCCTTGGCAGGGGTGCCGTTTCTCGGTAGCGCTCGGGTTGAGAACACTCACCTTGCAAACCGGCGATGCCTATCGTGAGCTGCTGAAACTCGGCGATGATGAGTTGGCCGTACTCGTTGGCTCGCAAGCGATCCAGCGTTTGCACGAGGTACAAAATACGCCACACCAGCCCACCGGCGGCAGTGAATCCACCGAAGATTTTCTCGAGCAACTGTTTATCAGCTATGAAGGACAAATTTACGATGGCCGGTTGAAACACTGGCTGAATAATCAGCCTAAGCTGGAGAAACTGGTCAGTGCGCCGGTGTTAGTGAGCACGATTGATCATCTGATGCCCGCTACTGAAAGCCTGCGCGGCGGTCATCAAATTGCGCCCATGTTGCGTTTACTCAGTACTGACTTAGTCCTTGATGAGCCCGATGATTTTGGTCTTGAAGACTTACCGGCGCTATGTCGCTTGGTGAATTGGGCAGGCATGTTAGGGTCACGGGTGCTGCTCTCATCAGCCACCTTGCCGCCTTCGTTAGTAAAAAGTTTATTTGATGCCTATCGTGCGGGCAGGGCGCAGTTTAATCATGCCCAGTTTGGTGACAGCGCGACGACAAACGGCGCTGACGGTGCACCTGTGATTTGCGGCTGGTTTGATGAATTTACCAGCGAGATCCAAACGGTGACGAGCAAAACCGATTACGTGACTTACCACCGTGAATTTGTCGCCAAGCGCGTTAAGCGATTAGAGGGCGAGCAACAGGTGCTACACAAAGGGAAGGCGGTAGATACCTCCGCGATTACCTCTCTGGCTGCTCCTCCAACACCCAGCGAGCCTCACCTCGATTTTGGGCCGCTAGCGCGACTAATCCATACCCATATTCATCAGTTACACCATGCGCATCATCAAACCCATGCATCCGGCAAAACAGTGTCGGTAGGCGTGGTGCGCATGGCCAATATTAACCCAATGGTCGCGCTGACTCGCACGCTGATGCAAATCTCGCCGGAGCCGGATCATGCGATCTTTATCTGCCCGTACCACTCCCAGTTTCCGCTGGCGCTGCGTTCTTATCGAGAGAGTCGCCTCGATGCGGCGTTAAATCGCCATGATGAAGCGGCGATTTTCGACCAGCCAGAGATTCGCGATGCCATTTCGAACAGTGATGCCAAACATCTGATATTTGTGGTGGTGGGTACCGCGGTGGTGGAAGTTGGGCGTGATCACGATTACGACTGGGCCATTGCTGAGCCGAGTTCAATGCGTGCCTTAATTCAGTTGGCGGGGCGGGTACAACGTCACCGTCAGCAAGCGCCAACAACCGCCAATATTCATGTGCTCGATCAGAATGTACGTGCGTTAAAAGGCAAGTATCCCGCTTATTGTAAGCCAGGCTTTGAAAGCGCAGCTGTCCCGCTCGAAAAAGGTTACAAGGTCACGCTTGATGAAGGACTAACGGCAATTTCCGCCACGCCTCGCATTCAGGAAATTCCCAAGCTGGAAAAATCTGCCTTTATATTTGCGTCGTCGGCAAAGAAAGTGGCCAAACCGGTGGCGCACTGGGGCGTACAAGAGCACCGTGCGTTGCGCTTTACGCTTGAGCTCACGGGCGGGGAAAAGTATCAACCTGATTTCTTCCGAACCGGTAAGGAAGCCGAGCTTTGGTGGAACGATACGCTTGTCAGCCAAGCCGCTGGGCTACGTTCGCCCGGTAAACATGCCAGTTGGAGCGGCGAGCTGATCCGGCGCACCCCGTTTCGTCACAGTCAGCGCCAAGAAAGCTTTGTGCTGGCTTATAACGACGATGACAAACTAGCTTGGCAACAGTTAGATACTTCACGTTATCCCTACCAATACGCCGATCACTCATATCGCTTTAAACCCGCCGAAATATCGCTAGCAGCCGGTTGCCATTGGTGGTTTGACGTTGATCCGGAAGCTGTTTATCAGCACTTTGCTGACCAACTGGGATGGTCGATTAAAAAAGCGAGCCAGCATTTGGGCGAAATACGCCTCGCGGCTGAGCGGGAAAGCCAAAACATCACTTGGTGTTGGCATCCACAGCTGGGTGCTTTTCGGGAATAAAAAGAGAGCAACGTGTATTGCCCTCAGAAATAAGCTGCCTATGCGGCAGTGTAACCGTTTGAAAAACAATATAATTTCTAAGCTATCGATGCGATAGAGCCAATAGTATAACGGAGTTTGGTTCCTTAGCTCAAACCTGACTTTGATCACCATTCATTAAATTATTTTGAAAAACAATATAAGGTTATTGAAATGCGCTTCTTGTGGCGGTAACTTAGACACTGTTGTCTTGAAGGATAAAAGGAAGCGCTTATGGAACACAGCCTATACGATGCGCTGCTGGCATATATTGAACAGCGCAAACAGGCGAAGCTTGAGCCTTTGCAAAAGGCGCGTGATAAGGCCCTAAAAGCCGCCGCCAGCCAAGAGCAAGAGGCGATCGCCAATGCCGATTACGCAGAGAAAGCTACCCCGATCGAAGCGAAGTTTGAACCAATTCACTGGGTAACAGACGCCGCGACGCGAGCCAAGCAAATCAGCCTCGCCACGCATTGCCCCAAATTTGTTCACAGTGATGCTAGAGCGAGCAGCATGCTGGTCACTGATATCGATAAGAGTGAATTTCGCTACCTCACCAGCTATTCGCTGACCGATAAAGCCATTGATGCGGTCGGCAATGCGGCTGCGTTAGATGTGGCGCGTTTTTTAAAAATCACTGTGGAAGGGGAGTCACTCATTTCTCAGTTACAAGCCGGCCATATCAGCGTACTTAAGCCACTCACTGATGACGCTAACTTGCTAGAGACTTGGCGTGCAGGCTTTTCACTGGCACTGGGTGACCAAGTGCTATCGGCTCATAACTTGATTAAGCAGACCTACTTTCCGGTGAATGAAGGTGAGTACCACCTGCTTTGCCCGCTATATTCATCGAGCCTTGCGCACACCCTGTACACCAAGGTGCGTGCCACGCGGTATGGCGAGAAAGTGAAAGCGATTCGTGAGGCAAAGAATAAACAGCATTATCACCCAGAGCGGTTAGAAGCCTTTCCGCGTACTGTTAAACAGACCTTTGGCGGCTCTAAACCGCAAAACGTGTCACAACTGAATAGTGAGCGTCATGGCGAGGGCTTTTTGCTCAATGCTGCGCCGCCAAGCTATCAGCAGCAGCCGGAGGATCCAAGCAAGCAAACCAGTATCTTCAACCGCCGTTTAGCCTACCAAGCCAGCCATTTAATCCACGACTTTCGTAGCTTTTTGGCGAGTTTAACTGAACGGGATCGTAACTTTGCCACCCGTTATCGGCGCGATCATGACTTTATTCTGCCATTCACTGACCTGGTATTTGACTATGCCGCGCGGGTTCAGCAGCAAGTCCCAGCCGCTTGGAGCCAAGGCACTGATATTCAAGCGTGCCAACTAAAACGTGAACATGCACTTTGGCTGGATGTGTACAACCCCGACGGTCAATTTCAGCGAGAGCGTGACGCACAAGCGTGGCTGGACACTGTCGCCTCTGATTTTGCTGCTTGGTTACTGCGCCAGCTCGAGGACAAACAACACTATCTGCTTGGTGATACGGAATTTGATTACATCCGCAAAGTGTTCCTAACCCAGCTAAAAGCGTTTGAGCGCGACACGCCTCAATTTGAGGAGATCCGATAATGGCACAGTATCTATTGCTTAAGCACATTGAGGTGCAAAACGCGAATGCGATCGCGGGGCTGACTCATGGTTTTCCGGCGATCACGCACTTTCTTGGTTTTGCCCATGCGCTATCACGTCAACTTCCCGATGCGATGGGATTGCGTTTGGGTGGTGTGACCGTGGTGAGCCACAGAAACACTGTTCATGCACGGCAGCCCACAGGGTGGGGCGACTATGTTTTTGCCTTAACTCGTAATCCGGTGAACGCCAAAGGCGAGACAGCATCGATCAATGAAGAAGGACGCATGAATATGCAAATCTCTTTGCTGATTGAGGTTGAGGGACTAATTGCCGGTGATAAAGCCGCGGCAGCACAGTTGATCGCGGAAGTGAAAGATTTAGCGCCTCAGCGACGGCTCGCGGGTGGGCAAATCTTAGCGATTGGCGAGATTGAACTGCTCGCGGATGCAAACATGCAAAAAAAGGCGCTGCGCCGTCTCATGCCGGGATTTGTCCTTTGCGACCGACATGATTATCTCGCTCAACATCATCAACAGCTATTGCAACACAATGCGCAGGCCAGCTTGTTTGATGCTTGGTGTGAGTTTGCCATGTTGACGTACCAAGCTGTCGCCGATGATGAACACCTACCTAACGACGATAACCAACCCGTTCCGGCGCAATGGCAGCGCGTGGCCAAACCCAAGCCTGGATATTTGGTGCCGATTATGACGGGCTACCGCGCAATTTCCCCTTGTTATGCCGCAGGCGAGGTCGCCAATGTGCGCGATCCAGAGGTACCGGTAAGTTTTGTAGAAGCGGCGTACAGCGTAGGGGAGTGGCGCAGCGTACATCGTCTCACCGATATCGACGAGGCATGCTGGCGTTATCACGGTGATTACCCTTGGTATCTTGCCCGCGTGACGGCAGCAACACATGACGAACCCATTGAACCTGACGTTGTACCCACAACCGAAGACAACACTGACTTTGACCCTGACTTTTTGTAATTAAGGAGATTTCATCATGGCTGATAAAAAACTGACTACCCCTTCCGTGCTTGCCTTTGAAGCGAAACTGGCGCCTTCGGATGCACTAATGTATGCGGGCAACTGGGAAAAAGGCGATTGGCAACCCATTCAAGTGGGCGAAAAATCGGTGCGAGGCACGATTTCGAACCGCTTAAAAGCGGCCACCGCCAATGATCCCGCTAAGCTGGATGCGGAAGTATCTAAAGCGAACCTACAAACGGTCGATATTGCGGCGTTACCGCATGATGCCGATACGCTCAAAGTGGCTTTCTCACTGCGCGTGCTCAGCGGACTACATGTACCGTCAACCTGTAATAATCCGGACTATCAGCAAGCGTTGGCCGATAAAGTGCGTGACTATCAATCAGAAACCGGTTGTAAAGAGCTGGCGCAACGTTACGCACACAACATTGCCAATGGGCGTTTTTTGTGGCGTAACCGTGTCGGTGCCGAGCAAGTTAAGGTTGTAGTTACCGCAGGCGAGAAGCAATTTAGCTTTGATAGTTATGAATTCAGCTTACGTGATTTTGACACGCACCCAGATGTCACCGCGCTAGCAGAGGTGATCCAATACGGCCTGACAGAAGCGCATGCGCTTATTCATGTTGAAGCCTACTGCCAACTGGGCGAAGGGCAAGCGGTCTACCCCTCTCAAGAGCTAGTAATGGGCGGCGGTAAAGGCGACAAAAGTAAATTCTTGTATCAATTAGATGGCCAAGCCGCGATGCACTCACAAAAAATCGGCAACGCGCTGCGCACTATCGACACCTGGCATCCTGCTTATGACGAAGTGGGCGCAATTGCCATTGAGCCCTATGGCTCGGTGACCAACCGCGGGGCGGCGTATCGTCAGCCAAAAGAAAAGAATGACTTTTACAACTTGCTCGATGGATGGATGTTAAAAGACAAAACCCCAACGCTCGAACAGCAGCATTACATTATGGCGATGCTGATCCGCGGCGGCGTGTTTGGCGCGTAAGGAGGCACAATGCAGTATTACATTGATATCACCTTATTGCCCGACACCGATATTTCGGCAGATTTTCTCTGGCACAAGGTGTTTCAGCAAGTGCATATTGCCTTAGCGGAAAACAAAATCGGACCGAATCAATCGGCCATTGCGGTCGGATTTCCGGACTATCGCCAAGGAGATTTCCCACTCGGCCATCGGTTGCGTTTGTTTGCGCAAACCGAGGCGGCATTTGAGCAGCTGAATATTCATCGATGGCTGTCACGCCTGACCGATTACGTGCATATTAAAGCGGTCAAGCCCGTGCCTGAAGGGGTGCAAGACTATGCTTACTTCAAACGTTGGAACTACAAATCGCCGCAGCGACTGTATAAAAACCTCGACCGGCGCGCGGCCGCGATTGCCAGCAAAAATGGTTACGATGAGGAGGAAGTAAAGCGTCGTTTGTTGGAAAACATTAAAACGGACGACAAACGCTGGTCGCTGCCTTTTATTCAAGTGACCAGCCTCTCGAGCCAACAGCGAGCAGGGCAGCCAAATACCGAGTTTGCTTTGTATATCGAGCGGGAAACAACCAAACAGCCGCCAAATAACGGCCAATCATTCACCTGTTATGGGCTAAGCCGACGCGAACCCGATCAGCAATCTGCGGTGCCGTGTTTTTGAGGGGGAAGCCCCTCTTTACCCCTTCTTTTTGGGCTCTTTAAAAATAAATAGGAAATACAGTTAGTTACGGCAGGCCATTTTTAACAAGGGTAAAAGGCGATTTTTATCCTAATGGCCTGTTGTTACTGACGATTATTACGTTATTCTATTGTTCACTGCCGCACAGGCAGCTTAGAAAAGCTCTTTGCATACAGCCTTGTAGCGTGTTCGGTTCACTGCCGCACAGGCAGCTTAGAAATGCTAAACAAACAGGAGCAGTGATGCAAGTAGGTTCACTGCCGCACAGGCAGCTTAGAAAACGGGGAGCCAGCAACGGTGTATTGCGGCTGGGTTCACTGCCGCACAGGCAGCTTAGAAAAGATTAACGACCTGGCCGTCTGTCACGATCGAGGTTAATCGTTGGCCTCGATGTCGGAGGCGCGCAGTCCACTTGGGTAATACATGACAGTCATCGCACTGGCGCATGTCCGACCTACACACCATTTTAATATCGGCGGTACCATTGGCTTACATTGGTTATCGGAACAGCCACTTTTGGCCCGATGATACCATTGGCGTCGATGACACAAGCCCCAGCAAGGTGTTGGATAGGTGCACATTGCCAACGGGCGCCTGTCACGATCGAGGTTAATCGTTAGCCTCAATGTAGGATGGCGCAGTGCAACTGGCGCCAGTTGCACTGCGCGCGGCGCAAATCGCACCAAGTTTGCACGATCGAGTTGGCGCTTATGCCGACCTACGCATAGGCAGTTTAGACACTGAAAATAATTGTTTTTTTGATGTCAGTTCATTGTTAGTGTGTCGTGGCATCGAGGGAGTAGGGGATGGTTCAAGGTCAATAAAAGCGTATGACTAGCAATGACCATACACGTCAATTTGACGCATGTTTATAGCCAAAGTTAAGCTTGCAGTTGCATGCTTTTGCATAGCTAAGCAGGGTTTTAAGGGTTGGATTACCTTTCCCTTTTTCAAGTCGAGAAATATTGCCTTCTTTCGTCCCCATACGTACTGCAACCTGCTGTTGAGTTAGCCCGGCCTGCTTACGCATGCTGAGTAACATATCGATCAATTCAAACTCAGGCGCCAATTCATCGTATGCTTGTTTCACGTCTGGGTTTTGTAGTGCTTTCGCTTTTAATGCTTGTAAGCTATTCACTTTTCACCTCTTTCATACGCCTTGTTGCCAATGCTAAGTCTTTCATTGGTGTCTTTTGACTTTTCTTCACAAATGCATGAAGGATATAGATGTTGGGGCCGTCTAAATAGCAGAATAGACTTCGTCCGATCCCTTCTTTTGCTTTGGCGCAAACTTCAAACAGGCCGTTACCTATTGATTTTGTGTGAGGAGGACCCAAGTTTGCGCCATGTTTTTCTATTAGTTCAAGCAGCTTGAGYATTCGCGCTTGAATCTTAGGAGGCATGTTGAGAATGCTCTCCTCCACGCCTTGGTAAAAAACGATGTTCCAGTTCATCTTTTACTTCTTGTTATCATATATGATAAGTTTCTGTGGGTCAAAATCCACTCATCATACCGAGTAATCTCGAGTAATCTTGGGCGATTAGTGTTATCTGATTCGCATAACAATCACACAGACAGCAGACAGCAGACTGCGATCTTTCTTGTTTACTGCCGCACAGGTAGCGTCGATGACACAAGCCCCAGCACGGTGTTGGATATGTGCACATTGCCAGCGGGCGCCTTTCACGATCGAGGTTAATTGTTGGTTCCGATGTCAGATGGCGCCAGTTGCACTGCGCGCGGCGCAAATCACACCAAGTTTGCACGATCGAGCTGGCGCTTATGCCGAGTTACGTATAGGCGGCATAGAAAGGGAAAGTGATCTCGTTGGGTTTCGCATTTTCATTCACTGTCACTAACGTCGATTTGGCGGTTCACCAATGATCTTTAAATCCGCTTTTCTTCGCTTTTTCATCGTCGCGTAGAAATTCTCGTGCGAGCTAATATTAAGCAGGTAGAGCTCGAGTTTGTTTTCAACCCAAGCGTAGCCAAGCAACACCTCTTGCCTGTCGAGCTTGAACTTGTGCACCCAAAGATAAGAGAGATCGCCTTTTTTCTGGCTGCCGAGCGTGGGCTCTTCGATGATTCTGTCTATCTCGTCCTCGACCACTTCACATTGCGCGTCGGACAGCTTGTTCATCTGCTTTTCAAAAACACGAGAGACGAAAACATCAATCTGATTGTCGTGGGGTCCGTCGCTCATAACGTTTTACCTTACCAAGTTTGACTTCTTCAGATGCAATCAGGGCTTCTTGCACAAAGCTATAGGGTAAATCAGGGTTCTCAGTCATAATTTTCCCAATTTTTGCCCAATACTCAATTTGCTTGGGCACAGAGCGCATTTCAGCTTCTGCATGCACTTTTACATCTGACACAAACTCATCATCTAACCGTACACTGGTTGGCATGATTTATTACCTCGCTTATATGTCTGTACAAGTCATTATGCGACAAAATGTCGCGCCTTGCAATTTGTTTAAGGCTGCGTGCCTGGCGTAATGCGCCAGTTGCACTGCGCCAGTTGCACTGCGCCAGTTGCACTGCGCACAGCTTATATCGTGATAATTCTTGATCATGGGCAGGGGTGTATGCGGCCGGGGTGTTACCGACCGCATAAGCTATACCAGCGAGCCTAGTTCAGCGCGTTGATGATGACGATTTCTCGTTCAAGGTTTTCTTTCTCTGTGCCTGTTGCCGTAGCGAGTTTTGCTTCACGAACGGCCAGTGCTTCGGCTTTTTCTTCTTTGGTGTTAAAACGTAAGCCTTTTACGTTGATCGCAGCAACGTTGGTATAACGCCCGTCGTCGCTACTTGGTACATCAATTTGCTTGCTGTTGACCAAATCTTTAATGATATTGCGTGTGTTAGTGTCAATATCTAGACCTTTTAACTGCCATCGAGCCATAGGTTTGCCGGTATAAACGCCACCTTTTTCCTCTGTTAGATAGCGAATAGTCATATTTCTGATGGTACCTTCTTCTTCACCATAAGCTTGTTCTGAGTCGAACAGCACCGGAAAATCTTTTCCTTCTAACGCGCCACCTGTTTTGGTCAGGTGCCCCATTCGATAACTATTCATCCCGAGGTTTATCTCGGTTGTATCGGTAATTGGCTGTCCATCAGCAAAGGCTAAATCTGTTATGCGTTTTCCTGCCGGTTGAGTAAGATCAATGGTATAGGTGACTCCCGCAAAAAAGTCATTGGTTGAGTATTTCGATGCGCGACGTTCAGGGTTAAAGCTATAGGTGACATCACCCGGTTTGACTGAGTTGAAATAGTCAGCGGACCATTCCATATATTTGCGTAGATCTGCCCCGGTCATTTGATAGACAGTAATTTCGCCGCCAGCATATTGATAGTTATAGGCGATATCTTTTGCTTTAATCGGACCGACGTTTAGCTCGGCATTGTCATTATCAATTTGCAGAGCAATCACGTTGGCTTTTGGTGCATAGAAAAAACTGGCTTCTTGGAACAGTGCACTAATGCCAGTATCTTGAATGTGAACTTGCGGGATCCCTCGGATCTCATTCTGGGGGACCAAATCCACCCCTCTTAATTCCGCGACTTCGCGGTTTGCCATCGCACGAAGGCGTTGGTGGTAAGGCTGGTACAAGGTTTCCATTTCTGGATCTGACGCTGTGCCTTTAATTTTATA
>NZ_MUFI01000065.1:0-13587 GCF_001996265.1 Salinivibrio sp. MA440 | reverse complement strand
ATATATATAAGATCTTTATATAGATCCTTTATTAGATCTACTACTAAGGAAGCGGATCTCAGTGGATAAGCGGTAAAAGATCATTGAGATCAAGGATCTTGGAACGATCACTTTCTGTGGGTGGCCTTGGATCGGATCCTGTATCACCTGGGATCAAAATGCCCTTTTATCCACAGGGCGATCAGAAAGAAAAACTATCAAATGGATAACTAAAGGAAGATCACTGGGTTATTCCTTAGTTATCCACAGTCTGTTTGGTTAATTATTGTTCACTTAGATGCCTGAAGTAATGGCTCCCAATCGGTTAACCAGCGTTCCGCTTCATCTTCCGGAACCGGATGAGCTTGAATATCGATGTCGATTCGTTCGCCAATTTTGACGGCCCCGAGATCTTGTAATAGGGCGTCTGCTTTCATGCCAGCTTCACAAAAGGTGTCATAACTAGAATCGCCAATGCCAACCACCCCGTATTTCAACGCACGTAGCATCGGACGTTCGGTCATTAGCTGTTCCATCAGAGGGGCGATGCTCTCAGGGAAGTCGCCAGCGCCATGAGTCGATGTGACGACTAAGAGCGTGCTGGCGCCCAATACATCATCGAGGATCCCCTCATTGATAACCGCCGTTTGGTACCCCTTTGCCTGCAGTTGATCTGATAGGTGATCGCCAACATATTCCGCGCCGCCCAAGGTACTGCCTGTAATAATTGTTATATTCGCCATATTATCCTCACGATTAAGAGTCTCTTGCCTAGTATTGAGACCTTGTTCCAGGGAGTCAATTCTTGCTGAATATTGCGGGTATCTTCGGGGATGCAGTCGAGGGGATCATGGTGAAAACTATGGGGATAACTTATGATCTTATAACAAGGATAACCGCGATCAACACAGTAGGATAAAGGGATCCTTTGTGTAAGGATCCCGTGATCAGGTTGGGGATAATTATTTGCCGATACAAAATGAGGAGAAGATTTTTCCTAATAAGTCATCGGCACTAAATTCGCCAGTAATGGTGTTGAGGTACTGCTGGGTCAAGCGTAACTCTTCCGCCAATATTTCACCGGCCATGTAACCTTCTAGTTGTGTTTGACCAATGTCCAGGTGTGCGGCTGCACTGGCGAGTGCGTCTAAGTGGCGGCGACGTGCCATAAAACCCCCTTCACTGCCTCCTGCATAGCCCATACAGGCTTTGAGGTGTTGGCGGAGTGCATCGACGCCTTGGCCTGTTTTAGCGCTAAGGCGGATAAGCGCTGGGTGGTTGGTATCGCAGTGGCCCATAGGCTCGCCCGTCATGTCGGCTTTATTACGGATCACCGTCATGCCCATATCTTGGGGTAAACGGGACACAAAGTCCGGCCAGATATCATGTGGATCGGTAGCGTCAGTGGTGGTGCCATCCACCATAAATAAAACGCGATCTGCTTGTTCTATTTCGTCCCACGCTCTTTCCACGCCGATGCGTTCGACCTCGTCGGTAGCGTCACGTAGGCCTGCGGTATCAATAATATGCAAAGGCATACCGTCGAGATGAATGTGTTCACGCAGCACATCGCGAGTGGTCCCGGCAATATCGGTGACGATGGCACTGTCTTTCCCCGACAAGGCATTGAGTAAGCTCGATTTACCTGCATTTGGGCGGCCAGCGATTACCACTTTCATTCCTTCACGCATGATGGCGCCTTGGTTGGCCTCTTTACGCAGTGTGGCGAGGTGCTCAATAATGTGATTGAGATCGCTGGCGACCTTACCATCGGAGAGAAAATCGATTTCTTCATCGGGAAAATCAATTGCGGCTTCGACGTAAATGCGCAGGTGAATGACCTTTTCCACCAGCGCGTTCACCTGGCTAGAGAAGGCGCCTTGTAGCGACTGTAGCGCCGAACGTGCGGCTTGCTCAGAGCTGGCATCAATCAAGTCAGCAATGGCTTCTGCTTGCGCGAGATCCAACTTATCATTTAAAAACGCGCGTTCAGAGAATTCTCCCGGGCGAGCGGCTCGTACCCCGTCAAAGGCGCTAATCCTTTGGATGAGCATATCCATGATAACGGGGCCACCGTGGCCTTGCAGTTCAAGCACGTCTTCGCCCGTGAACGAATGAGGGCCTTTAAAGAATAGCGCGATGCCTTGATCGATAGGCTGACCATCCTGGTCGAGAAAGGGGAGATAGTCAGCACGACGAGGCACCAACTCACGTCCGGTCATATTTTTGCCAATCTCATGGGCGAGGGGGCCAGACACGCGAACGATTCCCACGCCGCCCCGGCCAGTTGCTGTGGCTTGCGCCACGATAGTGTCTGTTTGAGCCATAATGCACACTCTATGATTGCAGTGACAGGCCTGTGGGCCATTAACGTGAAAAAGGCGACCGCCAGGTCGCCTTTTTATTATTGCTTGACGCGGCCTGATTTACGAGCGCGAATGCAGGCCTTTTTTCTCCAACGACTTGTAGATTAACGTCTGCTGGAGCAGTGTGACTACGTTCGATACCAACCAGTATAGAACCAGACCGGATGGGAAGAACAAGAAGAAGAAAGTGAAGACCACGGGCATAAAGGTCATGATCTTCTGCTGCATCGGATCGGTGACCGTGGTTGGACTCATTTTCTGAATCAGGAACATAGACGCCCCCATCAACAGGGGTAGCACATAGAAAGGGTCTTGTGCTGACAAGTCTTGAATCCAACCAAAGAAAGGTGCGTGACGTAGTTCGACCGATTCCATCAATGCCCAATAGAGCGCAATGAAGATCGGCATTTGCAGCACTAGCGGTAAGCAGCCACCCAGTGGGTTAACTTTTTCGCGCTTGTACAGCTCCATCATTTCTTGGCTCATGCGCTGACGGTCGTCACCAATACGCTCTTTCATTTCTTGCAGTTTAGGCTGCAGCATGCGCATTTTCGCCATCGAGGTGTACTGCGCTTTGGTAAGCGGGTACATGGCACCACGGACGATAAAGGTCAGCATAATGATTGATAGACCCCAGTTACCGACAAAGGTCTGAATGGTTGATAGCAACCAATGCAAAGGCTTGGCGATAAACCAGAGCCAGCCATAGTCGACCACAAGATCCAAGCTTGGCGCCACGGCGGCCATTTGTTCTTGCAGTTTCGGGCCAACCCATAGAGTTGCCGTTAGGGTCTTACTGGTACCAGCAGGAATGGTGTCACTGGTTTTGGTCTGAATATAACCGTATTGCGAGGTGGTACGTGTGCTCAACACATTATTGTCGGCTCGTGGGATCCACGCGGTGGCAAAGTAGTGTTGAATCATGGCCGCCCAACCTTGATCAAAGGTTACGCTGAGATTTTTGCTTTCCATGTCATCAAAGCTGTACTTCTCGTAACGCTTGTCGTCCGTTGAGTAAGCGCTGCCGCGATAAGTCGGCATGGTTAGGCTACCACCATCATCCAGCAAGTTTTGTTTGAGCTGGGTGTACATAGTGACGCTGGCATTCGCATCGGTTTGGTTATTGATTGTATGCTCAACGTCTACCGCATAACTACCACGTTTAAATACAAAGGTTTTGGTATAACTGATCCCTTCTTTTTCGACTGTCATCGGGACGCGCAAAGTGTCTTGATCGTCTGAGAGAGAGAAGTCGTTCTGGGTCACCTGGTATTGTGCGCGGCCTTCAGCGGTATCAATGCCATTGGCACCAATTAAACCACTTTGGGCGACAAAGGTATGATCTGGCTTAGTATGTAGCAGGGTGAAGGCATTATCAGAGTCCAGCTCAGCATCGTATTGTGGAAGCTCGGCATGGATAACATCACCGCCTTGCGTATCAATTTTTAGTGTTAATACGTCGGTTTTGATGGTGACGAGCTTGTCAGAGACAGGCTGTGCATCAAGAGACGTGGTATCGTTACCGTCATTGCTGCTTGGCACGTCACTGTGAGTCGTTTGCTGCTGCTCAACGCCCTGTCCCTGCGGCTGCGGGGATTCTGGTTTGCTCCATTCCATGTATAGCATGAAAGAAACGAACAATAGGGCAATCAACAGGATATTGCGTTGGGAATCCATTGTTAATTGTCTCTGTTATGGTGGTCGCAAGGCGGTACAGGATCGTAGCCGCCATCATTCAAAGGGTGGCATTTTAATAGACGTTTGCCTGCCAACCAACACCCTTTTATCACACCATGGGATTGAATCGCCATGATGGCGTAATGGGAGCAGGTTGGTGTGAACCGGCATCGTGGCCCAATTAATGGGCTAATCACCAGTTGGTATCCCCGAATCAGCGCGATGAGCGCTTTTTGCGCGGCGGTCGCGACAAACGTTGCCATAACTTGTCCAATTCGTCTCGCAGCGCTTGATTACTCAGGTTGTTGGCACTTTTTTTCGCGATAACCACAAAGTCTTTCGCCGGCAGTTGATGCTGACGTAAACGAAAACTCTCGCGAACCACACGTTTAAAGCGGTTGCGATCAACGGCAAGTTTGATTTGCTTTTTCGGGACAGCTTGACCGAGACGTGGGTGTTCGAGCGCGGTGTTTCTGGCGAGTATAGTCAAGTGCGGCGAACCTGCGCGATGAGGTTGCTGAAAGACGGCACTGAAATGTTCGGGAGTTAGCAGACGTAACTCCCGAGGATAAGCGAGCTTATTCACAAATCACTACGGATTATTTAGAAAGCTGCTTGCGGCCTTTCGCACGGCGAGCGGCAATGACCTTACGGCCGTTCTTAGTCGCCATGCGCGCACGGAAACCGTGAGTGCGCTTACGCTTTAGAACTGAAGGTTGAAAAGTGCGTTTCATGGTTTCTACCTTTATTACTGATCAGTGTTAGGTTTGTTAACCCGACGTGGGAGGATAGCAGTATGCTTGTCTCCGACGCCTCTCAACAAAGAGGGCGGATTGTAGCCATTGACTAACGATTAGTCAATCACAAAACCCACGCCACTTCGGGCCGTGAATTATAAGCGCTTAGTCGCAGATCGCAAGGATCCTTGCCAACTGATCGCAAATTAAGCGGTGATCCCGACTTGATTCAAAAACTTATGCAATCGGGGATCATCACAGTGATTAAACAGCCAATCCGGTGTGCCCTGAGCGATAATATTGCCATCGTTCATAAATACCACACGATCAGCAACATCACGCGCAAACTGCATCTCGTGGGTCACCACCAGCATGGTTTGGTGGCGAGTGGCGAGCTTTTTCATTAGCGCTAACACCTCGCCTACCCATTCTGGATCGAGCGCGGATGTTGGCTCATCGAAAAGCAGTAGCTCGGCTTCCAGCGCCATCGCACGGCCAATCCCTACGCGTTGTTGTTGGCCACCCGATAAAGAGGCCGGATAGTGGTCGCCTTTATCGCCAAGCCCGATATCGTCCAAAATCTGTTGCGCGCGCTGGCGGGCTTTGGCTTTTTGCCATCCTTTTACAGTGCGCAGGCCTTCAGCAATGTTATCGCGTGCGCTCAGGTGGGCAAACAAGGCATAGTTTTGGAATACAAACCCAGTTTGACGCCGCAACGCCAGAATGTCCTTTTTTGGAGTGGCTGAATTGCCGCTATCGACGCGTTGTTCGTCGATTGTTATCACGCCTTGCTCCGCACGCTCTAGGAAATTAATGCAGCGCAATAAAGTAGATTTCCCAGTACCACTTGGACCAATAATACAGACGATTTCGCCACGTTCGATAGCCAAATCAATCCCATCGAGAACAGCGATGCCCTGATAGACTTTTTTCAACTTTTCTATTTTTATCATCGTTGATACGCCTTATTGAGGTGTGCTTCGGCCCAATATTGCACGCGGGTGAGTGCGACCACGATCGCCCAGTAAATGAGCGCGACGGCCAAGTAGGCTTCAAAAAACTTGAAACTGGATGAGGCTTCCATTTGCGCTTGTGCCATGATTTCGGTCACGCCTAGTGTAAAAGCGAGAGAGGTGGCTTTAATCATATCGATGAAATAGTTCATCAACGACGGCAGAGCAATGCGCACGGCTTGCGGTAAAATAATGCGTTGCATGGCTTGTCGCGTCGTCATTCCGATGGCTAAGCTTGCTTCCATCTGACTGCGATCGACCCCGAGAATTGCGGCACGAATCGATTCGGCCATATAGGCAGAAAAGTGCAAACTGATCCCAATCACGGCTGCAGTAAAGGCATCCATCCCCACTAAACTGGGGATCACCTGTGGTAAGCCATAATAGAGCAAAAACAACTGCACCAATAAAGGGGTGCCGCGAAAGAAACTAATGAAGATTTGCGCTAAGCCATTTAACCCAGGGACACGAAAGACGCGAATTAAGGCGATGGCGACGGCTAAGGCGAGGGAGAAAAGTAGCCCCAAAAAGGCCATTTCCATGGTGATCCCTAAATAGCTAAGCAATAGAGGGAACAGCGAGACCATATAATCGAAATCAAACGCCATGAGAGTCCTTTAAACAAAAAAGCCCGCCAACGCGGGCTTTTTAATGTTGGTGAATACTTACTTTTGGGTGACGTCAGCACCAAACCACTTGATCGAAATATCGGCTAACGTGCCGTCATCACGCATGTTGACGAGTGTTGTGTTCACCTCATCACGTAAGCGCTGGCCGCGGTCGTTGTCAACAAATGGCCAGGCGTTGGCAATGGTTTCAAAAGGCTGACCCGCTAATTGTAGAGGCAAGCCCGACTCTTTGATCAATTGTAGTGCGGAGAGGCGGTCCATAATAAACGCATCGGCACGGCCCAGGGCCACATCGTGCTCAATACCGGTTTCGTAGGTTTTGATATGGATATCATCGGACGCTGAATGATCGCGAAGGAGTTGCTCAAAGTTAGAGCCCAAGTTCACCGCGACCGTCTTATCTTTTAAATCTGCGACGGACTGAATCGCGTCATTGCCCTTACGAACCGTGATTTGCGCCCCATCGACGACATACGGGTTGGTAAACAAATATTTCGCTTGGCGCTCATCGGTGATAGTGATTTGGTTTGAAATCGTATCGATACGGCCAGTTTGTAAAAGCCCAAATAAGCCCGAGAAGTTAGCCGTTACATACTCGATATCGTAGTCATTACGCTGACCAATCTCATCCCAAAGGTCGACTTCAAACCCTTGTAGTTGGTCTTGTTTGACAAAGGTAAAAGGAAAGTATCGGCCAGACATGCCCACTTTGACGGTGTCTGATGCAAAAGCGGGGACTGAAATCACCATGCTCAGGCTGAGCAGGGCGTTGAGGATCCATTTAGTCATGAAAAACTCCGTAATAACCACATCAATATTGATAGGAAACGTAATATAGAGGGGCGACGAGGGGACGAGAAATACCTTGTTGTTATGAGTAATAACGTATTAACAGGCGTGAGTCGGATCGATGCGGGACATGGCCTCGAATTCTCGGACTGGTCACGACGACCATGTGCGTAATGTTGTGAGTAAAAAGCGGGTAGGCTGTGGCGATCTCTGGGTTATCTGTGGGATCTATGTGCATAAGTCGGATCTTATTCACTGATTTCGGGATCTTGTGGGTAGCGATCTGGGCGCGACAGGAGTACCATTATGACCTTTTCCTTTTCGGTATAACTGCGTGGAGTCAAACGTGTCATCATCGCTTTGGTTGCAGTGTCTTGAACGGCTTCAAGATGATTTACCTGCAACAGAATTTAGTATGTGGGTACGGCCACTTCAAGCCGAACTCAATGACAATACGTTGACCCTGTTTGCCCCTAACCGTTTTGTGCTTGATTGGGTGCGGGATAAATATTTGCATCAGATTAATCAACTGCTGAATGAGTTTTGTGGTGTCGACGTGCCTATGCTGCGCTTTGAAGTGGGCAGTAAACCGGTTGCTGCTGCGCCGCAATCTGCGCCAGCTGGCCCGGCGTCAGCCCCTGCGCCTCAACAAGCGGCCCCTGCCCCCACTCGTGGACGCGTTTGGGAGCCGGCACCGTCACCGGTGCAATCGGATGTCAATCATCGCTCCAACGTGAATCCGAAACACAAGTTTAATAACTTTGTGGAAGGTAAATCGAACCAGCTTGCACTCGCGGCGGCACGGCAGGTCTCGGGAAACCCGGGAGCGGCATATAATCCGCTGTTTTTGTATGGTGGGACGGGGCTGGGTAAAACGCACTTGCTCCATGCGGTGGGGAATGCTATTTCCGATCGAAAGGCAGATGCTCGCGTGGTTTACATGCACTCTGAGCGGTTTGTGCAAGACATGGTCAAAGCACTGCAGAACAACGCCATCGAAGAGTTTAAGCGCTACTACCGCAGCGTGGATGCGCTCTTGATCGATGATATTCAGTTTTTTGCCAATAAAGAGCGCTCACAAGAAGAGTTTTTCCATACCTTTAATGCCTTGCTTGAGGGGAATCAGCAGATCATTTTGACCTCCGATCGCTACCCAAAAGAAATCAATGGGGTTGAGGATCGCTTGAAATCACGCTTTGGTTGGGGCCTGACGGTTGCTATCGAACCGCCTGAATTGGAAACGCGTGTGGCGATCTTGATGAAAAAGGCAGAAGACCACGCGATTCGTTTGCCGGATGAAGTTGCCTTCTTTATTGCTAAGCGGTTGCGGTCGAATGTCCGTGAACTGGAAGGGGCGCTTAATCGTGTCATTGCCAACGCCAACTTTACCGGCCGCGCGATCACCATTGATTTCGTTCGGGAAGCGTTGCGCGATTTGTTGGCGCTACAAGAAAAGCTGGTCACTATCGATAATATTCAGAAAACCGTGGCAGAATATTATAAAATCAAGATGGCGGATTTGTTATCTAAGCGCCGGTCTCGCTCGGTTGCACGCCCTCGTCAAATGGCGATGGCCTTATCGAAAGAGCTGACCAACCACAGCTTGCCAGAAATTGGTGATGCCTTTGGCGGTCGTGACCATACAACCGTATTGCATGCATGCCGTAAAATTGAGCAACTGCGTGAAGAAAGTCACGATATTAAAGAAGATTACTCTAACCTGATTCGAACATTGTCGTCCTAATTATGAAATTTATTCTTACGCGTGAGCAGCTACTTCAACCGCTGCAACAAGTTTCTGGGGCTTTAGGTGGGCGCAGTACCTTACCGATCTTAAGCAATCTTCTGATTGAAGTCGCCGAGCAGCAACTTAAGCTCACCGCCACTGATATGGAGGTGGAGCTTAATGCAACGGCACCGTTGGAGGGAGAGCATCAAGATGGGGCGATAACGGTTCCCTCGCGTAAGTTCATGGATATTATCAAAGGCTTGAACAGTGAAGCCCGTATTACGGTTGCTCAAGAAGGTGATCGTGTCGTGGTGCGAGCGGGTCGAAGCCGGTTCACCTTGTCCACCTTGCCGGCTAGCGATTATCCCAACATCGATGATTGGCAAGCGGATGTAAGCCTGCAGCTGCCACAAAATAAACTGAATCACCTGATTGATGCGACTCAGTTTTCAATGGCAAACCAAGATGTGCGGTATTATCTCAATGGCTTGCTGTTCGAAACCGATGGACAAACGCTACGTACGGTAGGGACCGATGGTCACCGTATGGCAGTGTGCCACCTGACCATGGATGAAAGCGCGCCAGCGCAACAAGTGATTGTGCCGCGTAAAGGCGTCAGTGAGCTAGCGCGTTTGTTGGATGATAGTGAGAATCCGGTCAATATTCAGATTGGTGCTTCCAATATTCGTGCGGTAGTCGGCAACGTGACCTTTACTTCGAAGTTAGTCGATGGACGATTTCCTGACTATCGCCGAGTGCTGCCGCAATCGACGTCTCGGACACTTGAGGTTAATTGCGCGGAGCTCAAGCAAGCCTTGTCGTTAGCCGCGGTGCTGTCGAACGAGAAATTTCGTGGTGTTCGGATGAATATTGATGGCAGTGAGCTGCGCATCTCTGCCAATAACCCCGAGCAAGAAGAAGCGGAAGAATTTTTGGAAGTGAATTATCAAGGCGAGGCCATCGAGATTGGTTTTAACGTCAGTTATGTTTTAGATGTGCTCAACGTTTTGCGCTGTAACACTGTCCGTTTTTCAATGACAGACGCGGTCGGCAGTACTTTGATTGAGGACTGTGATCGCGATGATGCCATGTATGTCGTGATGCCCATTCGCCTCTAGATTATGGCGCTCACTCGACTGGTCATTCATGACTTCAGAAATATTGAAGCCTGCGATATCGAACTGTCGTCAGGCTTTAACTTTTTAATTGGCCCCAACGGCAGTGGAAAAACCAGTGTCTTGGAGGCGATTCATTTTCTTGGCCACGGGCGCTCATTTCGCAGCGCACTGAACAGCCGTGTGATCCGTCATCAACAACCGAGCTTAACGGTCCATGGCCGGGTGAAAACGCAAGATGGGATCTTGCTTCCGGTCGGCATTCAAAAGTGCCGAGACGGTAGTGCCGATGTTAAAATAGGCCAAGAAAAAGGGCAAAAGCTGGTGGCACTGGCCAAAGTCTTGCCCTTGCAGCTGATTACCCCTGAAGGGTTTGAGCTATTAACAGATGGTCCTAAATTTCGCCGTGCGTATATTGACTGGGGGGTGTTTCATTCCCAACCCGGTTTTTTTGAAGCGTGGACGCGGGTCAAGCGGCTCACCAAGCAACGGAACGCCGCGCTTAAAACTGCGCGCAATTACCGTGATATACAAGTGTGGGATGCAGAACTTGCTAGCTTGGCCGAGCAAATTAGTGTTTGGCGACAAGCTTATGTTAATGCTGTGGCCGAGCGCGCAACGGCGTTATGCCAGGCATTTTTACCCGAGTTCTCGATTCAGTTTCGGTTCTCCCAAGGCTGGGAGCGCGGTGCAGATTACCAGGCTTTGTTGGCGACTAACTTCGAACGCGATCAGCAAATGGGCTACACGGTGTCTGGACCACACAAAGCCGATTTACGCATCAAGGTGGCCGGTACCCCGGTCGATGATGTGCTCTCTCGAGGGCAACTAAAATTGATGGTTTGTGCGCTTCGGCTTGCACAAGGACAGCTATATAGCGAAGAGCAAGGCATCGCCTGTATTTACCTGATCGATGACTTTGCCTCAGAATTAGACAGCCGCCGCCGGGCACTGCTCGCCAGTGAATTGACCCGGATCGGGGCGCAGGTTTTTGTCAGCGCCATTAGTGCCGATCAAGTCGCGGAAATTTGCGACGAAAATAGTAAGATGTTTCATGTGGAACATGGCAAAATTAACGCAGGATAAATAAGCGAGAGTAACTCAATGTCCAACGAATACGATTCATCGAGTATCAAGGTACTGAAGGGCTTGGATGCCGTCCGTAAGCGTCCGGGAATGTATATCGGCGACACCGACGACGGTACCGGCCTACACCATATGGTGTTTGAGGTGGTCGATAACTCGATCGATGAAGCACTGGCCGGACATTGTAACGATATCGTGACCACCATTCACGAAGACGGCTCTGTGTCGGTCCGCGACGACGGTCGTGGTATCCCTGTCGATATTCACGAAGAAGAGGGTGTTTCAGCTGCCCAAGTTATCATGACCGTGCTGCACGCCGGGGGTAAATTTGATGATAACTCGTATAAAGTGTCGGGCGGCCTACACGGTGTCGGTGTCTCTGTGGTTAACGCACTGTCAGAAAAGCTTGAATTGACAATTTGGCGTAACGGTTATGCCCACCAACTCAATTTTTCTCATGGTGAGCCACTGGGTCCCTTGGTTCAACTGGGCGAAACCGATCAAACCGGTACCCGCATTCGTTTTTGGCCGAGTGAAGAAACCTTCACGGATATTCACTTCAACTACGAGATCCTCGCCAAGCGCTTACGTGAATTGTCTTTCCTTAACTCGGGTGTGTCGATTCGATTGATTGACGAGCGCGAGGAAGACAAATCGGATCACTTTAAATATGAAGGCGGTATCCGTGCGTTCGTTGAGCATTTGAATAAAAAGAAAACCGCGATTCATCCATCGGTGTTCCATTTTGAACATATGCGTGATGATGGCGTTAGCGTCGAAGTCTCAATGCAGTGGAATGATGGTTACCAAGAGAACATCTACTGTTTTACCAACAATATTCCACAGCGCGACGGTGGTACGCATTTGGCTGGGTTCCGCGGTGCACTGACGCGAACCTTAAACAGCTTTATGGACAAAGAAGGCTACTCGAAAAAAGCTAAAGCAGCGACGTCTGGCGATGATGCCCGTGAAGGTTTGACGGCGGTGGTATCGGTCAAAGTCCCTGATCCTAAGTTTTCGAGCCAAACCAAAGACAAACTGGTGTCATCGGAAGTGAAATCGGCGGTTGAGTCGGCGATGAGCAGCCACTTGTCTGACTTTTTAATTGAACATCCAGCCGATGCCAAAGTGGTGTGCTCCAAGATTATTGATGCCGCACGTGCACGTGATGCAGCGCGTAAAGCGCGTGAAATGACACGTCGTAAAGGGGCACTAGACTTAGCTGGCTTGCCTGGTAAATTGGCCGACTGCCAAGAAAAAGATCCTGCCCTGTCTGAGCTCTACATTGTGGAGGGTGACTCAGCCGGTGGCTCAGCGAAACAAGGGCGTAATCGCAAAAACCAAGCGATATTGCCGCTTAAAGGTAAGATCTTAAACGTGGAAAAAGCCCGTTTTGATAAGATGTTATCGTCGCAAGAAGTGGCGACTCTGATCACCGCCATGGGCTGTGGGATTGGTCGCGAAGAGTACAACCCCGATAAGCTACGCTATCACAGCATCATTATCATGACGGATGCTGACGTTGATGGCTCGCACATTCGTACCTTGTTATTAACCTTCTTCTATCGCCAAATGCCTGAGTTGATTGAGCGTGGTTATATTTATATCGCTCAGCCACCTCTTTATAAAGTGAAGAAGGGTAAGCAAGAGCAGTACATCAAAGACGATGAAGCGATGGAGCAATATCAGGTGGCGCTGGCACTAGAAAATGCCTCATTATTTGTGAACCCTGATGCGCCAGCGATGCACGGTGAATCGCTTGAAAAGCTGGTCAAAGAGTACAATGGTGTGCTTAAACTGATTCAGCGTATGAAGCGTCGTTATCCCGCGGCATTGCTGAATGAGCTACTGTACCAACCGCGTTTAGCGGTCGAGGAACTTCGTGACGAATGGGCCGCGAAGAAGTGGGTTGAGAACATTGTCGACATCCTTAATCGCAAATCGACCGGTGAAAGCCACTATCAAGCGTCTTGTCGCTTTGATGAAGAGCATCAAGTTTGGGTGCCTGAGCTGGTGGTGCGAACCCATGGCGTTGATTATAAGTACCAGGTCAGCTATGACTTCCTGAATTCGAAAGAATATGGGCGTATTGCGAGCTTATCGGAAACACTCGATCAGCTACTTGACGAGGGTGCTTACGTGAAGCGTGGGGAACGGACCCAAAAAGTGGAGACCTTTGAGCAGGCGCTAAACTGGTTGGTTAAAGAATCCATGCGTGGTGTCTCGCGTCAGCGTTATAAAGGTTTGGGGGAGATGAATCCTGATCAACTTTGGGAGACCACCATGGATCCTGAAGGGCGCCGTATGATGCAGGTGACTATCCACGATGCGGTTGCGGCCGATGAGCTGTTTACCACCTTGATGGGTGATCAAGTTGAGCCTCGTCGGGCCTTTATTGAAAACAACGCGCTGAAAGTGGAAAACCTCGACGTGTAAACTACTGATCCGTTAGTTGTCTCTATTAAGG
>NZ_MUFI01000064.1:0-14331 GCF_001996265.1 Salinivibrio sp. MA440 | reverse complement strand
GTAAATAATTACTTGTATGGGTGTAATTATTACTTAATTAGTTGTAAGCGATGTGGCAAGGTCATGCGTACATTCGCAATATGGAAGGAAGAGTAATGTGTAAATCTCGCCTGTTTACCTGTGTAAACCAACCCTCGGATATTGAGCTGCTTCAACCCGCACAAAGGCTAGAGCATGTTGATCTTTCTACATTTGATACGCCTACGGATCTTCTTCGCGCTTTTGAGTTACAGCCGCCGGACTGGGTAGTGCTTGATATTGATTTAGACACTATGTGTACCGAAGCGATTATTCGTGTGATGGGAGAATATCGACATACCCATTGGGCGTTAATAAGCAATGGTGCACCGAATCCCGCTTGGAATGCGCGAGTACAGGACTGTGCGGCAACTGTTTTTCGGCGACCGCTAGATGGTAAATCGGTTCAGACGTTGCTTATTGATCGCTTAGACACGCGCTTTGTTTCACATCAGACCGCAATCCCAGTGCTCAAAAGCCAAGCAAATCAATATGGTTATCTGTTGGGCTCGTCTGAGCCAATGCGATTGCTATATCACCGACTTCAACGGCTTGGACCAACGGATGCAAATGTATTGATTGTTGGTGCGAGCGGCGTGGGGAAAGAGCATGTAGCGAAAACACTGCATAGTTTGAGTCAACAAGCTGCCGCCCCTTTTATGGCCATCAATTGCGGTGCGCTGAGTCCGGAATTGATAGAGAGTGAATTGTTTGGTCATGTAAAAGGGGCGTTTACTGGGGCGCACCAAGATCACCAAGGTATTTTTTATCAAGCCGAGGGGGGAACAGTATTCCTTGATGAAATAACCGAGATGCCTCAAACACTTCAGGTAAAGTTGCTGAGGGTGCTGGAATCTGGTGAATATCGCCCTGTTGGTGCGACAAAGAATCAAACGGCCAATGTGCGTTTAGTAGCGGCCACGAACCGAGATACAGATCAGGCAATCATTCAGGAAAAACTTCGTGAAGATATCTATTATCGCCTTGCGCAATTTATTGTCACCGTCCCGCCTTTATGCGAACGAGGTGATGATATTCATGCACTTATCACGCATTTTCTCGCTGAACTTAATCATCACTATAATGCGCAAACTAGCCTAAGTGCAGAAGCTTTAAGCGTACTGACTCAGCATCGTTGGCCGGGTAATGTGCGAGAGCTGAAACATGCAGTTGAGCATGGTTTTCTATTAAGTAGTGGACACATTGAGGTGTCGGACTTACCTACAACGGTTGTTCGCAAGGATGATAAGATGACCGCTTCCTGCTTTATCCCTGAAGGAATGACACTCTCAGAACTAGAGCAGATGGCAATCAAACAATCTCTGGCTCGGTACAATGGTAATCGTCAACGCACAGCGGCTGCATTGGGGATAAGCCCGAAAACACTTTACAACAAATTACAGCATTGAATCGATATCGAGTGAAATAAAGCGGGTGATATAGCGCATACAGTAGACAAGTAACGGCGCGCAAGGGATCGCGCACCGTTTCGCAGAAGCAGTTTGGGCGTGTTCTAGTCTGATTAAGCTTTATTTTTTTTACTTTGTTGCCGTTGGCGCTGTTTCTTTAATTCGCGACGTTGCTCAATGACTTTTCTCGCTTCACCGCCGACGTGTTGTTCACCCCGTTCACGTGCGAGGCGAACTTGATATTCTCGTTCACGAAACGCAGCTTTTTGCGCGTCGGTGTGTTTATCGATACATTTTGGACAGGAGACGCCTTGTTCATAGTGCTCGCTTTCCATGTCTGCTTGGGTTATTGGCAGACGACAAGCGTTACACATTGCGTAAGAGCCTTTTTCTAATTCATGATTAACGGCAACTCTGCTATCAAAAACATAACATTCACCGTTCCATAAGCTCTCACTTTCAGGCACCTCTTCAAGATACTTTAGGATCCCGCCCTCGAGGTGATATACCTCATCGAAGCCTTTTTCTTTCAAAAATGCCGTCGACTTTTCACAGCGGATCCCGCCAGTACAGAACATCGCCACCTTTTTGTGGGTACTGGGGTCAAGTTGCTGCTCGACATAGTCCGGGAATTCGCGAAAGCTATCCGTATGCGGGTTAACGGCGCGTTCAAAGGTACCGATCTCAATTTCGTAATCGTTGCGCGTATCAATCACCAACACATCCGGATCGCTGATTAATGCGTTCCATTCGGTCGGTTTGACATAGGTGCCGACACTTTGGCGTGGGTCAATGCCTTCCACGCCCATGGTGACGATTTCTTTTTTCAGTTTTACCTTGGTACGACTAAACGGCTGGCTGTCTTCAAACGATTCTTTATAGTCAATATCGGCCAGGCGTGGGTCGTTTTTAAACCACGCAAATAGCGCATCCATATTTTCTCGTGTCGCAGCGACTGTACCATTGATGCCCTCGTGAGCGAGAAGGAGTGTACCGCCTATCTGATTGGCTTCCATTACCTCAAGCAATGGCGCTTGCAAAGACTGATAGTCTTCAAGGGTGACAAATTTGTACAAAGCACAAATGACATAAGTAGACATGTTTTTTCCTCTTGCTGGCTGGAGCGTAAATCCAGTGCATGGGTTATTAGGGGAATAAAGCAGGGCGCGGAGTATATCGAAATGACAACCCTCTAAACACCGACATAAAGTATGGTTACTAAACAAAAAACGTACCATGCACGGCTTGGTGCGCTCCAACTGTTTCGCTCTCAAATCAAATAAAGCCTGTAACGGCGACATCAAAGCCAGTATTTATGTGATAAAAATCATGAATTCGCGGCAAAGATATCGCTCATGTAAGATTATAGTCGTAATTTGAATGCATTTTTAGTCACGCCATGTTTGTTTTTATTTTGTACTCTAACTATTTGTAGCTGGGCGTGACTCGCTGGCTTGTGGTAGGCGCTGAGCGATGGCTGCACAATCAAAGGAAGGAATTCGCAGATGCTTGAAGAATGGATTAATGCCTTCGTCGGCTTTATTTGGGGAAAGCCCATGCTCATCTTACTTGTCGGGGGAGGGATCTTTTTTACTCTATACGGCAAGTTTACGCCATTTCGCTATATGGGGCACAGTTTAAAACTCCTTATAGGGCAGGTTGATGATGGCTCGGGGCATGGTGACTTATCGCATCGAAAGGCCTTGGCAGCTGCCTTGTCGGGGACGCTTGGGCTGGGCAACATTGCTGGCGTCGCTTTGGCGCTCAGTGCGGGTGGTCCTGGCGCGGTATTTTGGATGTGGTTAACTGCATTACTGGGTGTGTCGACGAAATTCTATACCTGCACACTTGGCGTGATGTATCGCCACAAAGACAGCGAAGGTCGTGTACATGGCGGACCCATGTACACGGTGCGTAATGGCTTGGGTAACAAGTTTAAATGGCTCGCGGTGTTATTTGCTATCGCGGGATTAATGGGCTTTGTTCCCTCTTTTCAGATTAATCAGCTCGGCGCGGTAGTCCAAACACAACTGTTTCCAGGGATTGAGTGGCTAGAAAGTACGGCCTTTTCGTGGGGGCTGGGTATTGTCTTGGCTATTTTTGTCGGGTTGGTGATTTGGGGCGGCTTGAAGCGGGTTGCGGACGTTGCTGGCGCACTGGTTCCCCTGATGGCTGGAAGTTATATGGTGATGGCGATTGTAGCTTTGCTGCTCAACGCAGAGCGTGTGCCGGCGGTTTTTCAATCCATTTTTGCTAGCGCCTTTTCGCCTGATGCTATGTTTGGTGGCTTGATCAGTGTGATTATTGTTGGTGTCAGTCGAGGCGCTTTCTCGAATGAAGCAGGGATTGGCACTGAAGTGATGGCTCATAGCGCGGCTAAAACCAATGAACCGGTGCGCGAAGGCTTAGTCGCAAGTCTCGGGCCAATTATCGATACGTTAATTGTATGCAGTTGTACCGCTTTAGTTATCTTAGTTACGGGGGTATTGGACCAGGCTGACGGCATGCAAGGTGTCAGTTTGACGATGGCTGCTTTTAAAGCCGCATTTGGTGCGCCTGGTGCATGGCTATTAGCCGCACAAGTTTTGGTGCTGTCTTTTACCACTGTATTTACGTTCTGGTATTACGGGTATAAGTGTTTTGTTTATCTGTTTGGCGAAACGGCAGGACAGTACTACAAGTACTTATATCTCTCATTGGTGGTGTTAGGGGCGGTTGTATCATTGGATGTCGTCTTCTTATTCTTGATCGGCGCTTATGGCCTGATGGCGGTTCCTACGATGGTCTCTGGGCTGTTATTGGCACCAAAAGTCAATCAGGCGGCGAAAGCCTATTTTTCAAGTCAGGCATATAAAGGGGCAGCCCAGGTTCAGTCTCGCGCGCCTCATCATTAAACCGCTGTTTTTGTTATAGCCGAAAGAGCAAAATCAAAAGGCTGCCTATGTTCGGCAGCCTTTTTTATCAAAGTAGACTGTTTTCTATCGAAGAAGGCAATGCTTTCGTGCGTATATGTGTTAGTCATCTAGCGGCGCACCAAACACATACTTGTCAACCAAGCTAACCATACGCCCAATCTCAGGTTTTGTAATGGTGTCGTTTGCACCGAGCTGCAAGGCTTTCGCGCGGTTATCTTCACTCATAATGGATGAGAACATAATAATTGGCATGGTTTTGTAGGCGTCTGTTTCACGTAGGCGCTTGACCAAGTGCATACCGTCCATCCGGGGCATTTCAACATCTGAGACAATGGCATCGACAAATTCAGTGATGGCGACGCCTTCTTCTTTTGATATACGCTCAAACTCGATCAGTTTTTCGAACGCTTCACCACCGTCTTTGGCGGAAATAATATTAAAGCCGGCTGAGCGGAGGGTGTTTTCGATCAAACTACGAATAAAGGCGGAATCATCGACGACCAACGCGGTTTTAGCTTCGCGTTTTTTAGCGCTAGACTCGGATATATTGACGCTTCTATCCTGAGTGACATCGTATTTTTCCATGCTCAATTCAGGATTGATGTCAGCGATGATTTTTTCGAAGTCTAAGATCATGATCAGATTTTTGTCTTTACGTACCACAGCAACCACACAATCTTGCTCGCCAGCTTCTAAAAACTGGCTAGGAGACTCAACGGCTTCCCATGAAATCCGATGAATGCGGCTGATACTATCGATCAAAAAGCCATTGGTCATATTGTTGAAATCGGTAACGATGACAAATTTGTTATCTTTTTCTGGTCGTGTAGGCACCCCCAACCAGCCAGCGAGATCAATCAATGGGGTTAGCTTGTCGCGCGATGAGAACACACCAATCATGTGTGATTGTGCATTGGGATAATCCGTTGTTTCAGGGACTTGAATGACTTCACGAACCTTGGCCACATTGATACCGTAGTAGCAAGTTTTGGTGCTACCGTCAGGAAGTTGTTTTATCAAGTGGAACTCGATGATTTCGAGCTCATTCGTCCCACTTTCCGTTAGTATTTCGTTCTTTGATGGCTCGTGATTCATGCCTACCACATTTCCTTTCGATAACAGCGAACAACGCTGATGTGAGCTTACGTTTGGTCAGTATAAGCCCGAGATCGTTAAAGCGACAATATTTGCGCATCAATCAAACGATGATCTGTGGCCTATCGCGCTAATTGATGTATCAAATACGTCATCCAATCACAGGCTTTTAACATAAGAGACGCTAGCATAATGCAGATTTTATCTGCGGATAGATGAAAGGTTAAGGCAATGCTACGTCCAAATGATAGTGACCAATCATCTTTCCTTGGTCGTCTAAAAAGCGCGTGTAGGAGAACGGCTCAAGATCGATGGTGGTTGGCATACCACGCACGACTTCATTGATGACTTTCCCTGTGATGGCAGAGGTCAACATTCCGGTACGAAAATGCCCACATGCATTCAGGTAACCATCAATACCCGGTACTGTACCTAGGATCGGGAGTTCATCTGGTGAACCTGGACGTAAGCCTGCCCAGCAGCGCTTGATGTTCATCTTTTTCAGCTCAGGGATAGACTTCATGGCGCCTTGTGCCAGCTGTTTGATGTATTTCATGTCTGTGGTGGTATCAAAACCGCGCTCTTCGGTGGTTGAGCCAATCAGGACTTCGCCGTTATCTTTTTGGGCGATGTAACAATCACTGGTGGTCAAACAGCCATTTAAAAGCTTAGGTAGCTTCTCGGAAACGATCACTTGGCCTTTGACTGGGAAGACAGGCATTGGCATCCCCGTTGCCCACAAGCTGAGTTTTTCCGCCCATGCGCCACCGGCGTTGATCATGGTGCCACAACCTAGCTTACCGTTTTCTGTCTCAACCGCGACAACCCGGTTACCTTGTCTCACCACGCCCGTGACTTTGGTATTAAGATATAGCTCGACACCGTTCTGCCGTGCTGCTTCCAAATAGGCCTCGTTGAGGCGATAGGGGTTGATTTGGTGATCCCCCTCAAACTCCATCGCACCAATTGCAGCGCGCGACACGTTAGGCTCTTGTGCGTGAAGATCGTCTTGAGAAACCCAGCGTACATGCTCTTGGCGATCAGGAATGGCGGCCGCAATATGTTCGGCATAGAGTTTGTCGTATTTATCAAACATGACAAACTTCAAACCGGTACGCTCAAACTTAAAGTCCACACCGTGATGCGTCATCAGGTCATCATACAATGCCGGATAGAGCTGGTTAGACAGCATCGCCATATCGAAGAACGGCTTGGGCATAATGTGCGGTTTGATCTCTGGTGATCCCCCTTCGCCGCTTTCTTGCATCTGCTTAGAAAGGGTTTTAAACAGGATAACGCCGCAGCCAAGGCCGGTTGACTCGCCCATCGCCCATAGGCCACCGGCTGACGCACGTGAGGCATTTCCGGGGTATTTATAGTCCACAACGGCGATGGATAAGTCGCGCTCGCGGCTTAAATGATAAGCCACCGATGCGCCGATCACACCGCCGCCACAAATTACGATGTCGTACTGTTTCATGCGTCATCCTCCAACGCAGCAAAAGGAATAGGGTCGAGTGGGAATCGAGGGCGAATCAAAGGCTGAGGCGACGTCGTGCTCTCATTGAGTCGGTCGTAGCAATAGTGCGCACAGGTTTTTCCTTGGCAGTCACCCATGGTAACGCGGGTACGCATTTTCAACGTAATCACATCCTTGACGCCTTGATTGATGGCGTTATCAATGTCCGCCTTTTTCACTTGCTCGCAGCGACAGATCACTGTGTCTTTTTCCGGCAAACTGAGCAGGCCTGGGCGACGGTAGCCTGCCGTATCAAAGCCTTTACGGAAACGGTAGCTCTTTTCGAGCTGATGACGCAGAGCCTTAAATTCATTGTCAAGATTAGGCATTGAAATATTGCGTGCCTTCAGTGCGGAGCACGCCGCAATCTTTCCTTCCAACATGGCGGCTTCTGCGCCGGCAAATTTCACGGTATCACCGGCGCAGTAAACATTGTCGAGACTGGCTCGTTGCCACTCGTCCACCACGGGGATCGCCCCGCTCATGTGATCGTACTGCATATCTAGTCCCATCAGTTGTGCGAGCTGAGAGCGTGCCGCAAAGCCGTAACCCACACCAAGTACATCAGCATTTATGGTTTCGGCACGGCTAACATCTGGGTGCCAGTCTCTACTGTAGGGGGCTACCGTAACTTGCTCGACTTGAGGATCACCTGAGGCTTTGACTACGCCCCAACCGTAATGCATCGGGATATGGTTGCGTTTGAGATACATCATCATGGACAGACCATCTAGCGCGAGCTGTGGACGGTTGAGGAGGGCGAGCGTTTCACGTGCCAAGTCTTTGAATGGCGTCACTTCATAGATACCCGCGATATCACAACCAGCTTTGTGAAGTTGACAAGCAACCAGTACAAGCAAAGGACCTGTGCCGGTGATCACGCAGCGGTGACCGGGACGGACTAAGCCACTTTTTATTTGAAGCTGGATACCCCCGAGAAGCATCACCCCAGGCATATCCCAGCCGGGAAAGGGAATGCTGCGCTCTTGGCAACCGGTGGCGAGGATCAACTGCTCGTAGTCAATCGTTGATAGCGTGTCTTCATGAGCAGTGAGGAGGTGTTGATCCGCCATTGGCCCCAGTACCCGCGTCAAACTACGTAGGTCAATCAAATCCTGATGCTGGCGATATTGTTCGCGCAGGGATTGTGACGTGGCCTTCCATTTATCATCCAAATGAGGCAGCGCGTCAGTATCTCGCCATGGACCACGGTAGACGACGCCACCGGGTTTGGGCGCTTCATCAACAATAATACTAGCGACCTTGTGCTTGGCCAGTGTGACCGCTGCACACAGACCGGCAGGTCCAGCACCAACAATAACAACAGGTTTAGACATGGGTTTCTCCTTGCTCGACGGTACTGCTTTCAAGATCCTTGCTCTCAACCACAATGTTGGCTTCAGTGCGGACATCCATATCCGGTTGCACGGCGACTTGACATGCGCGTTGTTTATGGCGGCCGTTGATTTCCAGCGTACAGCAATGGCATACGCCCATGCCGCAATAGGCACTGGCTAATCGGCCATAATCATTTTTAGATAGCGCACGGATATTGCTCGCAAGCAAGGTGCTTAGCACGCTTTCTCCAGCGATGGCAGGAACAGTCTCGCCATTGACACGGATTGAGAAGATTTGACCAACTGCATCGGTAATGTCTTGGGATCGTTTCATCGTTTTAATTTGCTCATTCGTATGTTGTCGGGACAGTGATGACTCCCACTCAGTCTGTTTAAGTGAGCGGACCTTATTGTCTTATTTGTTAGGCGATGCGTATAATAAACTTGCTTTGTGAATATGTAGTTACTTTTTGTTTCGCATTTGTTATCCCTCACAAAATATATGGAAATAATGATGATGTTGTGAGCTTTATCATGATAACGATCAGGTTTGCGCGGAGAGGGGCCTGTGAACAGTAACGCTATATCGGTCAATCGCTGTTGCGTAAACAAGGTGGCTATGTCATCAATGAAGAAGTGGTTTATCGCGATCTTGTATCGGTAGAGGAGGCAAGGATGACAGAGTCAGGCTCACAGTGGTTGGAAACGGTTAAAGAGATGCGAGAGACATTCGACGCGCAAAAAGAACAGGTATCTCAGCGACCTTTTTTAGAGTACAGCCATCGCCGTGACTCGCTGCTGCGCTTACGTCAGGCTATCAAGCAAAAATCGCCTGTACTACAACAAGCCCTTAGCGACGATTACGGCCACCGCGCTTTTGGTGATACCGAAATCGCTGATATTCTGCCACTGATACACCAAATTGATTACACCCGCCGCCGATTAAAACGATGGATGAAGCCGCAAAAACGGCGTCCTGGGATTACCTTACTCGGAACTAAATTGGCGGTACACCAACAGCCAAAAGGGGTAGTTGGGATTGTCGTACCGTGGAATTTTCCAATCATGCTGGCAGTCAGTCCATTGATTTGCGCCTTAGCGGCCGGCAATCGGGTAATGCTCAAGCTTTCGGAGTTCACGCCGAACACCAATCGGGTATTACGCGAGCTCATCGCGGATGTGTTTAGCCCTAAGGAAGTGGCCGTGATTGAAGGGGAAGTGGAAGTGTCGCGTCGCTTTACCGAATTAGAGTTCGATCATCTATTTTTTACCGGCTCGACCCAAGTTGGACGCCAGGTCATGCTGGCTGCAGCTGATAATTTGACGCCGGTGACCCTTGAGTTGGGGGGTAAATCTCCCGTGATCATTGATGATCAGATTGATATGGACGTCGCCGTCTCGCGGCTTATTTACGGAAAGTGCTTAAACGCTGGGCAGATATGTGTTGCCCCCGACTATGTGCTTTGCCCTGAACATCGGCAAGAAGCGTTTATCCACGCCTACCAACAAGCGTTTCGTGCCATGTATCCTGATTTTGAGGCCAACCAAGACTACAGCCAGATCGTTAACCAAACTCAAGTAACGCGGCTAGAAGAAACACTGCAAGATGCGTTAGATAAAGGTGCGAGGCGCTGGTGTGCGCTCGATCAAAAAACCATACCGACCGCAGAAAAACGATGCTGGCCAACTCAGTTACTGACCCATGTCACTGACGACATGCGGGTGATGCAAGAAGAGGTTTTTGGTCCGCTTTTGCCCATTGTCACTTATCAAGATTTTGCCGAGGCACTGCATTATATTCAGGCACGTCCACGACCGCTCGCTTTGTATTTGATGAGTAATGATGCGGAGAAACGCTCGCAGGTCACCACACAGCTTCACGCCGGCGGCATGGGGATTAATGAAACCTTGTTTCATGTTGCGGCAGAAGATGCGCCTTTTGGGGGCATTGGTGATTCCGGCATGGGGCATTACCACGGCATTGAAGGCTTTTATACCTTTAGCCACAGTAAAACCGTGCTCACCCGTGATAGATGGGACACCAGCTTTTTAGTTAAACCGCCATACAACCGCTGGTATAAACGCTTAATGCGCTGGTGGTTGCTCAGATAATTAGGAGTATCTGTTTTGGATTGTCTTCCAATCTATACATTATTCGGTTAAATCACTAAACTTTTTAGGGGAATTGATCTATACCTTTTGTTGTTACATAAGTGTTAAAATCGATGCGGGCAACCAAGGGAGCAACCCAATGGCTTTTTCAATACAACCCGATTCTATGCTGCCAGATATTAGCAATCATGAACGAGCAATGGTCGAGCAAGAGGTAAAGCTCGCCGTCACCGATGCTAATGGCAAATCACTGGGGTATTTGGCGATGGTGCCCGATGCGCAGCGCTTTATTACCTTAACCCAAGATAACGCAGAGGCGTTGAGTTTTATCAAAACCCCATGCAGCGTTAATGCGGGCTATTATCAGTGGTCGTTTTTTTATGACGATATTGAATATGGCCTGGATTGTTTAATTGAGCCGGACAGAAACAAGTGTCGACTTTATGCCAACGATCACGCTGCGGCTGCGCCCTCATGGAAGCTCGCTTATCAAGGAGAACTTGGCCCTTTAATGATTGCAGCGCCTATCTCTGCCATTGGGCCGGGTACGCGTATCGCTGTCACGTCTTCAGATACTGAAGTACCTAATGTGTTAGTGGGCGCGCTTGATGGCGGCGTGTTGATTCACGAAGAATCTGCCTAACAAAAAAGCATTAAGAAATATGTAATGAGCCAGCGAAACCGCTGGCTTTTTTCTGTTCACAGAGATCACTAATAGGCTGTGAGTCCCAATTTAGTTTTCATATAGAGTGTGGTGGGTGTCTAAAATAAAGGACTAACAATGCCTAGTTAAAAAGTGTTAGATGTGAGTGAGCTGAGTCAATTAACGCATTGTAAACAATTGGTTAAAAAATGTTTGGCTGACAAAAAGGTCAATAATACTAATGAATCTCCTTAATAAAGTGATTTTCACTACGGAAAAAACAGCCTTAGTTGTATAGCTTTAAAGCGTTATTGTTGATTTTTGTAGGCAATAATTGCTAATACATTTAACCATTGTAAGGAATACAATATGTTAAAGCATGCTCTTAGCTGTTGCGTCGCGTCGGCGCTGATGGCGGCATCACCCACAGCACTATCTGAACAACATGAAGGTAAACAAGGCGTCTCTCAGCAGCAAACGCTAGCGCCATTGATGGTTGCGGCGGAAAACCGGGGGATTGAGGATCAGTACATCGTGGTACTCAAGCAGCCAATGACTCTGAGTGATGATCCGCAAGCGTTGAAAACCTTTACTCAACAAGCCGTGTCTAGCATGGTTAACCAACATGCGGTTAAGGTAGAAAAAGTGTTTGATCGCTCGTTAAGTGGGTTTGTAGCTAAGCTCACACCGGCACAATTACGTGCATTACGCATGGATTCGCAAGTTGATTTTATTGAACAAGATAAGACCATTTCATTGGACCCGGTGATTACCCCTGACGCGAACCAAAATAACCCTGTTTGGGGGTTAGATCGTATTGATCAGCGCAATCTTCCTCTAGACAACAACTACAGCACTAACTTTGATGGCACAGGTGTCACTGCTTATGTTATTGATACTGGTGTGACAACGTCACATGTTGAGTTTGGTGGTCGTGCACGCTCCGGATATGACTTTGTTGATAACGATCAAGATGCGACTGACTGTAACGGCCACGGTACGCATGTGGCTGGCACCATTGGCGGTAGTCAATACGGAGTCGCTAAAAATGTCGATATTGTCGGGGTGAGGGTGCTCAGCTGTAGCGGTTCGGGGTCGACGTCCGGTGTGATTGGTGGTGTCGATTGGGTAGCAGCCAATGCGAATGGCCCGTCAGTGGCAAACATGAGCCTAGGTGGAGGCGTATCAACAGCGCTCGATCGTGCCGTTGCCAGTGCGGTACAATCTGGCGTGAGTTTTATGCTAGCAGCGGGTAACTCCAATGCTGATGCCTGTAATAGTTCGCCTGCACGAGAGCCAAGCGGTGTCACTGTAGGATCTAGCACGATTCGCGATACCCGCTCTAGCTTCTCAAACTGGGGAAGCTGCTTGGATGTGTTCGCCCCAGGATCGGACATAAAGTCCGCTTGGTATGATGGGAGTTATCGCACCATCAGCGGCACCTCGATGGCGACCCCTCATGTTGCTGGGGTTGCTGCCTTGTACCTACAAGAAAACAGCAGCCTTTCGCCTGTACAATTAGCGAATTTAATTAGCAACCGCGCGAGTGTCGATAAAATTAACGACCCTCGTGGCTCCGTCAACAAACTGTTGTATAGTCAAGCCGATAGTAGTTGTGAGCCAAATTGCGGTACAGAGCCTGATCCTAAGGGTGAGCTTAAAAATGGTCAGGCGCTAACAGATATTTCGGGTGGGCAAGGCGCCCAGCGCTTCTTCTATGTTGATGTAGACGCTGGGCAACGCCTCACGGTGAATATTAGCGGCGGCTCAGGCGATGCTGATTTGTACCTGCGCTATGGCTCAAAGCCAACCTTTAATAACTGGGATTGTCGACCGTACAATTACGGTAATAGCGAAGTGTGTACCGTGCAGAACACCCAGAAAGGTCGCTATCATGTGATGTTGAACGGCTACGCAGCATTTAGTGGTGTCAGCGTGACCGCCCGTTACTAAGCGTTTGTTGGCAATAAATAGCATTCGCTGCACGACAAGTGATGAATAGTAAGATACCGAGTTAAACGCGCGGATATGATCCGCGCGTTATTTATCAGACTTGCCGAAAACCTCTTCGTTTAGGTAGGAGAGCAGTCAATTGTAGTGGCGTATACACTTACACAGTAAATCGATAAACCCTTCTCGGTTGATTGCCATTGCAACCTCGGCATTGGCTGGATTACCTGTAACTTGATAACGATCGACCACTGTCATACCTGTTGTCAGTGCTCCCTGAGTTTCTATACCCACCCAAACGGATTCACAGTCAAAAAGCTCAGGCTTGACTAACCACGCAATCGTGCATGGATCATGTAACGGTGAGCCATCAAGTCGCCATTTAGGATCGCGATGGTAGCGCATAAAGAAATCAAGCCACCCCGCGACAGTTTGCGCGACAGGATTATTAATGGCTCGGATAGACGCCACGTCTTCATCTTTGACTAGGGCTTGATGGGTCACATCTAACCCAAACATGGTTATGGGGATCCCTGCACGGAAAACACAGTCTGCCGCCTCAGGGTCAACATAAATATTAAATTCAGCGGCGGGTGTCCAATTGCCAAAAGTCACGCCTCCCCCCATCAATACAATCCGCTTAATTCGGTTGGCCAGATCAGGGTAGGCAGCGATAAGTAACGCCACATTCGTCAATGGACCTGTTGCAACCAAGGTGACCGGCTGATCGCTTTTTTTTAAGACACTGGCCATCAGATTAACAGCATTATTAGGATCAGGATCCATCATAGGCTCTGGCAGCTCAGGACCATCCAAGCCCGACTCGCCGTGAACATTATCGGCAATAATCAAATCACGGGTGAGCGGTTTATGTGCCCCACCCGCAATGGGAATATGCGATTGTTGCAGTAAGGTGAGAATGCGCCGTGCGTTGTAAAGCGTTTTATCAGGGGTTTGGTTGCCCGCACTGGTCGTCACGGCTTTGATATCGAGTTGCGGTAATGCACAAGCCATTACCAGTGCAATGGCATCGTCATGTCCCGGATCACAGTCAATAATAATGGGTTCATTCATAAACAACCTATCCCGTTGAGGTAAATATCCGTTGAATCATGTTTAGGATAAATGTGTTTCTGCACTGTGCTTGTGATCCCTTTCGCTAAACAGCCATGTCGCGCGAGATGTAGTCGCGCGAGATGTAACATATGCGTGATTTATCATCAAAAAATGAGATGTAAACAGTTACAATTTGTCAACAACAAGCAAACGAAAATGTGGTTGTTGCATTGTTTTGCAAACAATTCAATCAATCTAATTAATATAAATAATTTGG
>NZ_MUFI01000063.1:0-14622 GCF_001996265.1 Salinivibrio sp. MA440 | reverse complement strand
AGTTAAATAATTATTAAATAAAGGCAGAGTTTGAGTAGATATTCTAATTTTAACAACAAACAGAGAAGGGTGCGTTTTATGCGTCCACTTTCATAGCGAAAATCACTACAGATTGATGTAATAAAATAACGGATGATATTTATAAAGCTGTGAACAGGGTAATCACGCCCCCAATGTAATGTGTGGCAGAATACGATGCGAGTGAAAACTGGATAGAACACATTAGGGACAAGGGCACAGGAGCGGCATGGCGTTTTTTATTTTTTTGCTTGTTTTATTGGCCGGTGGCGTGCTGGGTTACGGATGGCGAGCGCGTCAAGAGACAGTGGCGCTATCTGACTGGCAGGTTTACATGGCCAGCTTGGAAACGCCGCATGCCATTGTGACTGCCGAACAGGGCGACATTTTATATGCCAATGCTGCATGCGTAGACACCTTTTCACTGGTCGATAGCCAACAGCAATTTAAAACTGCTACCCCGCGACAGCAGCAAGCCGTTCAGGCATTCATCCTAGCACAGCCCTGGCCGCAACCTTTTTCTCATGTTGATGCGAAAGTCCGAGCGCCGGGGGCGAATCGGGTGCGTGTCAACGTGCAGTTATCGGGGTTACCGATTCGTTGTCGAGGAAAGCGAGCATGGGTTGTCTCCTTATCATCGACGGATCAGCGCACCCATTGGCAGCTTCATGAGCAAGAGCAAGGCGTACTCTTGAGCGTGATTAACTCGCTGGAGGAGTTGGTGTGCTTTCAAGATGTGGAAGGGAATGTGGTCGGTACCAATGCGGCATTTGATCGTTTTTGGCAAGGCCGTGAGCAAGAGGCCATTGTTTGGCAAGCGGATCAGCCGCTGACGCAGCCTCAAACTGAACGGACATGGGCGACACAACACAATGATGAAAGCTGTTTATTAGAGACTAATATCACCGCACTTAAAAATGATAAACAGGCAATCATTGGTACCTTGTGTATCAGCCACGATGTGACCAACTGGCACCAGATGCAAGAGCGATTACAAAAAGAAGCGCAACAGCGCCAATCCGTTGAGCAGGTCTTAGAGCAACGCAGTCATTTACTCAGTGCGATTTTTAAGTCGAGTATCGATCCGATTGGGATCTATGACCAAGACTACTATCACTTGGCTTGCAACCAAGCTTATGCTGATGCATTAGGCACTACGATTGAGGCGTTGGAAAACGCCCCTGCGCAGAAAGTGGTTGATCCTGATATCTTCGATCAACACCGACAGCGTGATCAACAAGTATTGGATACGGGTGAAACCATGACTTATGAGGATGTCATTCTTGGTCAGTCAGGCGAGCAAACCTGGTATGAGGTGGCAAAATCACGCATTCAAGATCCGGTGACGGGCGACCCTGCCATTTTGCTGATGGCACGGGATATTACCGAAAGAAAAGAAACGCAACAGCAGCTTGCCGACGCCATTATGGCTTTGCAAGCACTCAGTTTTGTCGACAGCCTCACCCAAGTCGCGAATCGACGTAGTTTAGATGAACAGCTGAGCAAACTGTGGCGTTCACAAGCGCGTGAAGGCACGCCACTTGCCTTTATCCTCTGTGATATCGATCATTTTAAACTGTACAATGATCACTATGGTCATCAACAAGGTGACTGGGCGTTACAAAAAGTGGCAAACGCGTTGACCTCAGCCGTTCACCGGCCGCTTGATGTGGTGGCGCGTTATGGCGGCGAAGAGTTTGCCATTATATTGCCGCAAACCGAACTGAACGGCGCTATCCAGGTTGCCGAGACTGCACGCGAGCGGGTGCTATCGGCAGACATTGCCCATCATCAGGCAGTGATTACCGGTAAAATTACTATCAGCCTTGGCGTTGCTTGTGTGACACCTACCGCGGATGGTGATTACGGTGATTTAATCCAGCAAGCGGATCGCGCTTTATATCAAGCTAAACGCAACGGTCGAAATCAAGTGAGTGTAGTGAAAGGCATGCCGACACCACACGGATCAAGCCCTCGACGCGCCTCGGTCGCCGAGTCGACTTACCTAGAATCTAGCGGTTAATCATCCTTTATGAAACAACTTAAAGTCCTCGCACAATATTATGTCGATTTACTGGTTAAACTCGGGATTGTGCGCTTTAGCATGCTGCTCGCCTTAGCCTTAGTAGCGCTGGCGGTTGTGGTGCAAGTGGGCATCACGCTGGTGCTTGAAGGCACGGTCCAGAATATCGACATTATTCGTTCTGTATTTTTTGGTCTGATCATCACTCCCTGGGCGGTCTATTTTTTATCAGTGGTGGTGGATCAACTGGAAGAGTCTCGTCAACGTTTATCCAAGCTCGTCTCAAAACTTGAAGAAATGCGCGCGCGCGATATGCGTTTAAACCGTCAATTAACCGAGAACATTGAGCAGCTCAACTTAGAGATAGAAGAAAGAGAAAAAGCTGAGGAAGCGCGGCAACAGGCGATTAAAGATCTGGAAAATGAAGTTTATCAGCGTGAAAAAGCCCAGTTAGAATTGGCTGAGCAAACCGCGTTACTGCGATCATTTATCGATGCCTCGCCCGATTTAATTTATTACCGCAATGCCCAGGGCCAGTTTTCCGGTTGCAATCGCGCAATGGAAGAGCTCACCGGTTACGATGAGAAAACCCTAAAGGGCATGACGCCTTGGGATGTTTATCGTGAAGATATTGCTGAAAAAGTGGTTGAAACGGACCAGCAAGTTTTTGATGCCAATGTCTCGATTACCTATGAACAATGGCTGGAATATCAAGATGGTCGAAAAGCCTATTTTGAGTTGCGCAAAGTCCCTTTCTTTTCACGAGACGGGCGACATCTAGGATTACTCGGCTTTGGACGCGAAATCACCGAGCGTAAGCGTTACCAAGACGCGCTAGAAAAAGCGAGTCGAGAAAAGACAGCGTTTATTTCGACCATTAGTCATGAACTTCGTACCCCGTTGAATGGCATTGTGGGGCTCAGTCAAATACTGCTCGACTCTCAATTAGACGATAAACAGCGTAATTACTTACGCACCATTTACGTTAGTGCCATCACGCTAGGTAACATTTTTAATGACATTATCGATTTAGATAAATCCGATCGAAAACGTTTGTCATTGCATCCTACCAGCATCGATCTGCGCGAGTTTGTGACCGAGATTGATAATATATCGACATTGATGGCGGAGCAAAAAGGTCTACGTTTTGAACTCGAGCGGGTCACGGACTTGCCCGAGTACGTTGCAGTGGATGCGACCCGTTTACGGCAAATTCTTTGGAACCTGGTGGGGAATGCGGTCAAGTTTACCAAGCAAGGTTGTGTGATTATCACGGTCAGTGCTGAGGTTGATCACGATACTGCTCATCTGTGTTTTGATGTTGAAGACAGTGGTATTGGGATCCCTGCGGATGAGCAAGATAAGATCTTTGCAATGTACTATCAGGTAAAACAAGCCGGTGAAAACCTGCATGCCGTGGGCACTGGGATTGGCTTAGCCGTTTCGCGTAAACTGGCGCGTTTGATGGGTGGCGATATCAGCCTCGACAGTGAAGAAGGTCAAGGCAGTACGTTTACACTTACGGTGAGTGTGCCACTGAGTGAACCCAATGAAGAACAGATGCCTTCCCCTGCGCTGATAAACAATGCGTTACGTATTTTGCTTGTCGAAGACATTGAGCTGAATATCACCGTCGCCACCAGCTTGCTTGAAAGCCTGGGTCATGACGTCACCGTTGCTCGCGACGGGCAAGCCGCGCTTGATGCTTTTGTGCCTGGCGCGTTTGATCTCGTCTTACTCGACATTCAGTTACCGGATATGACCGGGTTTGATGTCGCCGCGACATGGCGACAGCATCACGCGCATTTACCGCCCTTGGTTGCTCTGACGGCCAATGTGATCAACGATAAAAATAGCTACTTAACGCAAGGTATGGACGATGCTATCAGTAAACCCATTAGTGTCTCAGCCCTCAATCACGTGATTTCGCATCATGCTTTGGCCGGCGAGGCGGTATCCGCGCAGACTGCTGAATCTGAACCTCAGACGCAAGCGGCGCGGCCAGTGGCGAATGAGCAAGCTGAGCGCTTATTGGATATGGACATGCTCACCGGATACGTCGAGCTGGTGGGAATTAAGCCTGTACGCCAAAGTATCGAAATGTTTGAAGCAACCATGCCAGACTATATCGCGATCTTAGACTCGAACATGACCGCACGCGATCAAGACGGCATTGTTTCAGAAGCCCATAAAATTAAAGGCGCCGCGGGGTCGGTGGGGTTAAAACATATCCAAAAAGTCGCGCAAAAAGCTCAGTCGCCTGATTTACCGGCATGGTGGGAAAATATTGCTGATTGGATCGATGAAATAAAAGCGGGTTACCCGCACGATTTAGCGGTATTAAAGGCCTGGTTAGATGAGCAAAGCGACACTCACCGTTAACCTGATAAGATCAAAAAAAGGCGCCTTAGATTGGGCGCCTTTTGCCTGTACAAACGGTAGTTTTCACCGACTATCGGCTTAGCGTTGACACTTACTTCTCTTCAATCTCGCCGCAGAAGCGATAGCCTTCACCGTGAATGGTGGCAATAATCTCGGGTGTGTCGCTGTGCGATTCAAAGTGCTTACGGATCCGGCGAATGGTGACATCAACCGTACGATCATGCGGTTTCAAATCGCGGCCGGTCATTTTCTTCAGCAGTTCAGCACGGGTCTGGATCTTGCCAGGGTTTTCACAAAAGTGAAGCAATGCACGGAACTCAGAACGAGGCAGTTTGAAGGTTTCTCCCTCAGGATTGATCAGTGAACGGCTGTTAATATCTAACGTCCAACCATTGAAGGTATAAACGTCAACATTACGTTTCTCTTCACTCCCGTTCACACTGCTTAACGCACGCGTGAGCAGGTTGCGGGCACGGATAGTCAGTTCACGGGGATTAAACGGTTTGGTGATATAATCATCTGCACCGATCTCCAACCCAAGGATTTTATCAACTTCGTTATCTCGCCCGGTCAGGAACATCAGTGCCATATCCCCTTGTTCACGTAGTTCACGCGCCAGGAGTAGGCCATTTTTACCAGGCAGGTTGATATCCATGATCACAAGGTGAACGTGGTGGTTTGACAGGATTTGATGCATTTCGTCGCCATCGCTGGCTTCAAACACATTGTAACCTTCGGCTTCAAAGATACTTTTCAGCGTGTTACGTGTGACCTGTTCGTCTTCTACAATCAGAATTTGCGGGGTTTGCATTGGCGATACCTAATATCTAAATAGAATCCGGTTATATTCCACAGTCTAGACCGACTAGCCTGTGAAAAAAATTTACAAAATGCGAGGAATGTCTACCGCGAACCTCGCAACTAACATATGGCACGCCATCCATAGAGAAGTGTTCGTCGATGCTAGACAACGCACCGTGTGTTCCAGCTTGAGACGGGGCATGGCGGACTTGATTCAACGCCAAGCCGATCACTGTGCTATCCATTAATTATCGCCAATTGTATTCATTTAACAGCACGCTAACAATATATTAGGATGAAGGTTGATGATTTTTTTCATCCTTTATTGACCCCAATCAAAAGCATGTTACGTGTCAGTTAGTACCAACTATCCGTTTAACTTCATGAATAATCGCGCATAATTAGTAATTAAGCATAGTGTTAGTAGCCAATGGATGTAAATAATGTGTGATCAAAATACGCAGCAAGATTTGTGGAAAACTTACCAATCGATCGCTTTTCATGCCCCTCAAGCGCCCGATGCGGCTGCATTTGCTATTCTTACCGCATTTAATCCACGCAGCCAACCTTTATCTGACAATGAGAATTACTTACGTAATGAGCGGCTTGCCAAGGCGATGACGCAGGCCGGTCTCCGTTATTGGCCGATGAATGGTGGCGCACCGGATGGAAGTTGGTTTGAACCTGGTTTTGCGGTCGCGATTGCGTCATCGGATGCCGTGGCCTTGGCGAAAACTTGGGAGCAAAACGCGATTTACTGGGTTGAAAACGATACATTATGGTTGTTGCCTGCCTTAATGACAGACTTTACGCCACAATCACTTAACGTGCGTTTTTCTTCCTTGTTGGTGGCGGCAAAGACGTAAACGAGTCACCCTATTAATAATGAGGAGAAAGATATCATGGACGATAAACTGCCTGACTTATGTGACCAACACCCTGACGCGGTGCAATGGATACCGATGCAATGGTTTGACTATGGGGCAAAACGTGGCTTTGAAGGTCGAGTACGAACGGTGCGTTGCTATCGCGATAACTCGAAAGTGAAGGCGTTATTGGCGTCGCCCGGTGATGGGCAGGTGTTGGTTGTTGACGGTTCAGGTGCCATGGATAGAGCTTTGTTAGGCGACTTAATTGGACAAAGTGCGGTCGATAACCATTGGGCGGGGATTGTGATTGCCGGGCCCGTGCGTGATGCGGCCACCTTATCCACCTTACCGCTGGGCATAAAAGCACTGGGAGTGTGTCCAATTAAAACGCAAAAATACGGTCAAGGTGAGGTTGATGTGGCGATTACGCTTGCGGGGATCACCCTGACAGCGGGGGATTATCTGTATGCAGACCAAAATGGTGTGATCGTGTGCACCAATCCGCTAAACACGTGAATCAAAAACTTAGCCCTACCCCGAGTTGATAGATAGATTCGGGGGCGGCGTCGGCATCAAACTCAACATCTAGTCCGGCATTGACGCCAAAAGCGTCGCTAAATTGGTAGCGACTGCTGACGCCCCATTGATCAATTAAGGCGTTATCATTGTCATGGCTAATCTGGCTCGACACACGTAGCTTGTCGGTAAAATGATAATCAATGCCGCTGAGTAAACCATGCGCGCTGGTCGATTGTGCAGTCTCGCTTTTTAACTGTGTTCCTATGTAGACAGAGACATTCTGTAGTGGATAGCGATAGCCTGATTGGACCGTCCAACTGTCAAAGCCTTGGCTCGCCGAGGGAATAGACTGAATAAAAAAATGCTCTGACGCCAATTCAGGTGCGGTGTTCCTCGTGAGTTTTTCAGCCCACGCGGGTGTCGCCACGACGTGTAGGGCGAGGGCCAACCATCCTAGTTGTTTTACGCTCACATCCTTTGCCTCTTAGCTTTTGATTAACGCTGAGCTCGGTGGGCTCTTGTTTGTTCGCTACCGTGAGTGTAGACAAAAAAACGTTTTGTAGCCCATGACCTGTGACGATCAAGCTGGTTTTATTGCCATCTGTGTATGACTCAGGCGGTTTTCATCGTTGTATGGGCGTACATCGTGAAAATGCCCCGCTTTCACTTGACGTTGCAGTTGTTGCCAATAGGCCGCCTCAAATAGCTCAGGATGAAGACGATCAAACTCTTTTGCCACCGTTCGGTTAACCAGTAAAAAGGTACGAAATTCCTCGGGGAATACATCGTTCTCTCCCACGCTGTACCATGGCTCAGCCGCTAATTCGTCTTCAGGATAACGCGGCGGAGGAATACGGCGGAAGTTAACCTCGGTTAAATACGCGATTTCATCGTAATCATAAAAAATCACCCGGTTGTGGCGACTGACACCAAAGTTTTTAAACAGCATATCGCCGGCAAAGATATTGGCGGCGGCCAGTTCTTTTAATGCATCGCCATATTCTTGTACCGCCTGGGGAATCGCCTCGGGTGCCGCTTGCTCTAAATAGATATTAAGTGGGATCATTCGCCGCTCCATGTATAGGTGGCGAATCCGTACTTCGCTGTCGGTCACCGTGATGCAAGACGGCGCCACCGCGAGCAGTTCGTCGATTAATGCGTCACTAAACCGATCGCGAGGGAAAATAAAATGACGGTATTCTTGGGTGTCGGCCATACGACCAACACGGTCATGCTCTTTGACCAGCCGGTATTTCTCCCGCACTTGGGCATGGGTCATTTGTTTTTGCGGTGCGAACTTATCTTTGATGATTTTAAACACAAACCCGTATGAGGGGAGGGTGAATACAGACATCACCATGCCTTTTACGCCGGGGGCGATATCAAATAAATCGTCTGAGTTTTCCAGGTGATGAAGAAACTCACGGTATAACTCTGTCTTACCATGCTTTTGACATCCGATGGCGGTGTAGAGCTCTGCGGGCGTTTTATTGGGCATGAGCTGATTGAGAAAGTCGACTAAAGCGGCAGGTACCGGAGCGTAAACCATAAAGTAGGAGCGAGCGAAGCCGAATACGATACTGACGTCATCACTGTCGGTAATGCAGGCATCAATATAGAGCTCACCGTGATCAGAAATCGCGAGCGGTAATACCAGCGGTCGGCGTTGATTGGCCATATCGAGCCTGCCAATCAGATACGCGCCTTTATTGCGGAAAAATGGCTGACGGACCATCTCAAGGGTGAAGCTCATTGTGAGCTGGGGGCCAAAGCGCGCCTGCAGGATTTGGGTTATTCGCTTAAGATCACCGGTTTTATCTCGCCAAGGTAGGGTAAACGGTGTGCTATCTAGCATTCGTTCTAGCGTGGCATAAATGCCTGCTTGAGATTGAAACCGCCGAAGTAGTGGCGTGGGGTACTTAGGAATTCGTCCCCCTTGAGCGCTTTGCACAAACAATTTGTCACGACGAATATTCCGATGCTCAAAGATCCGGCAGTAGACAGAGTTAAAAAAACTCTCAGCGATATCGTAGCGCGGGTAATCATCGAGCAACCGGATATAGGCCGCTTTTACCGCCATCAAAAACGAGCGAGTGGCGTGTTCTTTCCCAAGCATCGCGCGGAGCTGTTGGCTGACTAAGCCAACATGGTGGTCATAAAATTGAATACGCGTTTTAAGTGCAAGCTGCACACTTTGCCAATCTTGTTGTTCAAAGCGTTCTTGTGCGCCCGATGTCACATCAAGAAAGCGACCGTACATGGCATCCGAGCCTTGTAAGATGGTGTTTGCAACCAGCTGCGCCATGGCGTCCTGTGTCATTTTCGCTCCTTTCCGTGAACGTTTTTCCCTCGGTTCAAGCTCGCAGAGTTTTGCTGAAAAAGCAATCGGCATCACTTTTTTGTTGACCTTGGCAGCATGATTCGATACACCTAAGGGGAACTCAACAAAATAAATGATAAACGCAACACACATGCAACTAACGATCAGCACCTTGACCACCACAACCACCATTATTACTGGCACACTTTGTGTTGGTGCGGGCTGATACGCACAGAATTTCCAAAAAAAGCCCGTACCTTGCCAGGTACGGGCTTTTTTTTATCTTAAAGAGAGAGGTCCCAAAAGGATGCGAGTTTTAAAATTTGGTGGTACATCGTTGGCCAATGCCGAACGATTTAGCCGCGCTGCCGATATTATTCTGAGTAATCAAGGACAAAGTGATGTCTCTGCGGTTTTGTCCGCGCCTGCTAAAGTCACCAATATTTTGGTCTCAGTGGTCGACAACACGGTCAAACATGGTGAGGCAGAGCTGCCACTTAAAGAGTTAGAAAGCCTTTTTACCGATCTTTTTCATGGGCTTGCCGAGTGTCAACCTAACCTTGAAACTCAGCCTCTATTTGACAAATTAACCCGTAGTCTCGGACAGCTTCGTCAATATGTGCACGGCATGAGCCTGCTCGGTTTGTGTCCCGATAGCACCTATGCGCGCGTGGTAAGCAAAGGGGAGCGTTTATCGGTAGCGGCAATGCATGCGCTCTTAGAAGCTCGTGGCTATGCCGTGTTTGATATTGACCCCGTTAATTATTTTGCTGCGTCGGGCAGTTATTTAAGTGCCGAAGTGGATATCGAAGCGTCATCGCAGCGATTTAAACAATCTCCGATCCCGGCGCAACATATCGGGCTGATGCCAGGCTTTATGGCCGGAAATGAAAACGGTGAGCTGGTTACGTTAGGGCGAAATGGCTCTGATTACTCGGCTGCTGTGCTGGCTGCGTGTGTGCGCGCCCAATGTTGTGAGATCTGGACTGATGTTGATGGCGTTTACAACTGTGATCCGCGTCTAGTGCCTGATGCACGCTTGCTAAAATCACTGAGCTACCAAGAGGCGATGGAGCTGTCTTATTTTGGGGCCAAAGTTCTCCACCCTAAAACCATTGCGCCGATCGCCCGGTTCCATATTCCTTGCCTCATCAAAAATACCGCCAACCCGCAAGGTGCAGGCACCCTCATTGGTGATGATAGTGGCGAGGACAAGCTGCCAATCAAGGGGATCACTACCTTAAGTGACTTGAGCATGGTGAATCTGTCAGGTCCGGGCATGAAAGGGATGGTGGGGATGGCATCACGCGTGTTTGGCGCCATGTCGTCGGCTGGGGTATCGGTTGTTCTTATCACTCAATCATCCTCTGAGTACAGCATTAGCTTTTGTATTCAAAACCAAGATAAAACCAAAGCAGAAAAAGCACTGAGTATCCACTTTGAGCTCGAGTTGAAAGACGGCTTGCTCGAGCCGGTTGAGTTTATCGATGATCTTTCAATTGTTTCCTTGGTGGGTGATGGTATGCGCACATCAAAAGGGGTCGCATCGCGCTTTTTCACCTCTCTGGCGGAAGTGAATGTCAATATTGTTGCCATCGCTCAAGGCTCATCAGAGCGTGCAATTTCGGCTGTTGTTCCCTCAGAGCGGGTATCCGAGGCGGTCAAAGCCTGTCACGAAAACTTATTTAATAGCCAGCACCATTTGGATGTCTTCATTGTTGGGGTCGGTGGGGTCGGCGGCGAGCTCATCGAGCAAATTCGTCGTCAGCAGGCCAAGCTTCGTCAGCAAGGGATTGTGATGCGTGTGTGTGGGTTGGCCAATAGCAAGGGCATGTGGCTGAACAGCCAAGGCATTGATCTGGATACCTGGCGCGATGATTTACCCAATCATCTTTCCGACTTCAGTTTGGCCGGCATGATCCAGTTAGTACAGCGTAATCACATTATTAATCCAGTGCTGATCGACTGCACCTCGAGCCAACAAGTCGCTGACCAATATACGGCGTTTTTACAGGCGGGGTTCCATGTGATCACGCCGAACAAAAAAGCCAATACCAGTAGCCTTGCGTATTACCACCAGCTGCGTCAGGCGGCGCGTGCAACCCACCGTAAGTTTATGTACGAGACCACGGTTGGTGCTGGCTTACCTGTGATCGAAAACTTGCAAAACCTGATTGCAGCCGGGGATGAACTGTCACGCTTTTCCGGTATTTTATCCGGTTCACTGTCTCACATCTTTGGCAAACTAGATGAAGGGGCAAGTTTTAGTGAAGCTACCAACGTGGCGCGAGAAAACGGCTTTACCGAACCGGATCCACGGGATGACTTGTCCGGGATGGACGTGGCGCGCAAGCTTCTTATCTTAGCTCGAGAGGCTGGCATGGAGCTTGAACTCGATGACGTCAACGTGGAGCCGGCCTTACCGCCAGGCTTTGATCAATCCGGTGACGTCGACAGCTTTATGGCTCGGCTTCCTGAAGCGGATGCTTATTTTAAGCAATGGTCGGAGCAGGCTGCGCAAGAAGGGAAAGTATTGCGTTATATTGGTGGGATTGAGAACGGCCAGTGCTTTGTGAAAATTCAAGCTGTTGCCAGTGATGATCCAATGAATAAAATCAAAGACGGTGAAAACGCACTGGCATTCTACAGCCGCTACTATCAGCCAATTCCGTTAGTTCTGCGCGGTTACGGCGCAGGGACTGCCGTAACGGCGGCGGGGGTGTTTGCGGATCTGATGCGAACACTCGGCTGGAAATTGGGAGTATAACCATGGCGGTACGTGTTTATGCGCCAGCATCGATTGGTAATGTCAGTGTTGGCTTTGATGTGTTGGGCGCCGCAGTTAGCCCTATCGACGGCAGTTTACTTGGCGATGTGGTTGAAGTAGCTGATGGGGGAAAAACGCCTTTTTCATTGCGCTGCCAAGGCCGCTTTACCGATAAGTTACCGCCGGATGAGCAAGATAACATTGTGTACAAAGCTTACCTGGCATACGCCGCAGCCTTGCAGGCGAATAATCAGTCGGTCAAACCTGTCGCTATGGTATTGGAAAAGAATATGCCGATCGGGTCGGGGCTGGGATCTAGCGCCTGTTCGATTGTGGCCGCTTTGGATGCGTTAAACCGCTTTCACGATCATGCGTTAGATGAAACCACCATGCTGGCGCTAATGGGAGAAATGGAGGCATCGATTTCAGGCAGTCTTCATTATGATAATGTCGCGCCCTGTTACCTCGGTGGGTTACAGCTCATGCTCGAAAGCCAAGGCGTGATCAGTCAAGCGGTGCCGCACTTTGAAAACTGGTATTGGGTCATGGCCTATCCTGGTATCAAGGTATCGACGGCAGAGGCCCGTACTATTTTACCCGCGCAATATCGCCGTCAGGATGTGATCGCACACGGCCGTTATCTCGGTGGTTTTATTCATGCGTGTCACACCCAACAACCTAAACTGGCGGCCAGTTTAATATGTGATGTGATTGCTGAACCTTACCGACAAAAATTACTCCCTGGTTTTGCTGAAGCACGGGCGCACGCGGCAAACTGTGGGGCATTGGCTACGGGAATATCCGGCTCAGGACCCACCCTGTTTAGTGTCTGTGATGATCAACAGGTTGCTGAACGTTTGGCGCAATGGCTGCGTGAGCAGTATGTACAAAATAACGATGGCTTTGTTCATGTATGTCGCATTGATGGACAAGGCGCAAAAGCAATAGGAAGTCATGCATGAAGCTTTACAACATAAAAGATCACAGCGAAGTCGTTTCGTTTTCTCAAGCGGTTCAGCAAGGGTTAGGACGTGGACAAGGGCTGTTCTTTCCCGATGCTTTGCCACAGTTTGATGACATGGATGCACTGCTTGCCATGCCATTGGTTGAGCGCAGTACCGAGATCTTGTCGGCACTGATTGGCGAGGAGTTGCCCAAAAGTCATGTGCGTGAGCTGGTCAGCGAAGCGTTTAATTTTGACGCTCCGCTTAAGCAAGTGGGCGAACATATTCATGCGCTCGAGCTTTTTCATGGGCCGACATTGGCGTTTAAAGACTTCGGCGGCCGTTTTATGGCGCAGTCAATTGCAGCGGTGTCTGATGGTAAAAAGATCACTATCTTGACTGCAACGTCCGGGGATACAGGGGCCGCGGTTGCTCACGCCTTTTATGGGATCGACAATATTGATGTGGTGATCTTATACCCAAAAGGCAAAATCAGCCCACTGCAGGAAAAGCTCTTTTGTACCCTTGGCGGCAATATCCATACCGTCGCCATTAATGGCGACTTTGATGACTGCCAAAGCCTCGTCAAACAAGCCTTTGATGATAACGAACTGCGACAGACGATAGGGCTTAACTCGGCGAATTCGATCAATATCAGCCGTTTGATGGCACAAATCTGTTACTACTTTGAAGCGGTCGCCCAAGTGCCCAAGCACAAACGCGATCAATTGGTCATGGCCGTGCCGAGTGGTAACTTTGGCAACCTGACGGCCGGGTTACTGGCCAAAGCGATGGGGTTACCGATTAAACGGTTTATTGCCGGAACCAATGCCAATGACACGGTACCGCGTTATTTGCAATCCGGTCAGTGGGCACCGCATCAAACCGTGGCAACCTTGTCAAATGCGATGGATGTGAGTCAGCCGAATAATTGGCCCCGTATTGAAGAGCTGTTTCGCCGTCAGCAATGGCCGTTAGCTGAGCTCGCCTCTGGGTGGGCAGACGATGAAGAAACGGCAGAGAGCTTACGCGCGTTGGCTCAAGCCGGCTATTTATGTGAACCTCATGGGGCAATTGCTTACCGGTTACTTGAGCAGCAACTTGAAGATGGGGAAGAAGGGATCTTTTTATGTACGGCTCATCCGGCGAAGTTTAAAGAGTCGGTTGATGCCATTTTAGAAAAAGATATTCCCTTGCCCGGTCCGTTAGCCAAGCATGCGCAGATGGCACTGTTATCTAGCGAGCAAGACGCTGATTTTACCGCTTTAAGGGCGTATTTACTTCGATTGGCAAACGCGTAATAAAAAAAGCCCGCTCTCTACGTAGCGGGCTTTTTATTGGGTGTATTCGACCTTTGTTTATAGCGAGCTAGTAAAGGTGCGAGTAATCACATCACGTTGCTGCTCAGGTGTTAGCGAGTTAAAACGGACGGCATACCCTGATACGCGAATGGTCAGTTGCGGATATTTCTCTGGATGCTTGGCGGCATCTTCCAACGTTTCGCGCTTCAGTACATTAACGTTGAGATGCTGGCCGCCTTCGTTAACGGCTTGGGTTTCGATTTCGACTTCGCGATAGTCAAACTCACCCAAAGAAGACAAAGCAACTTCTTGGTCTGCTTCAAAGCCCTGCTTTGCACAAACACAACGAGCTTGGTCTGCGTCTTTATTGATCAACCAGATAGAATTGATAAGGTCATCATTGGCCGCTGAGGTTACTTGAATGCCGGTGATCATGGCCTATCCCCTTTATTGATAGTGACTTTAATGATGTAAGATTTCATCATTTTGAGCCCTTATATATACGCCTTTTTCGATGTATATATATTGATTTAGGTCAACTTATGACCATTTTTAGGGGGTGAGTATTTATCTTGCATCAACATAAGTTCATTTATTTCAGTTATGTAGCACGTATTTAAGTGCAATAAAAACCTATTCGTATTAAAGAGCCTGTCTATGTTGTTATTTTATTACAAA
>NZ_MUFI01000062.1:0-15152 GCF_001996265.1 Salinivibrio sp. MA440 | reverse complement strand
GGTGTTTGCTTTTCCAAAGAAAAGACAAACGGCTCGATAAATACTGTTTTGTTCRTCTCTTGCGAGAYRAACGAATTGACTGTGCCGAACAACGTAAACGTTGTTTCGTATTGGTCACTCAGTTCATCGAATAAATCTTTTTGTCTATTCTCAACGAGTGCCCACACAGATTGCATAGGTCAAATTGTTAAAGAGCGTTGACTGCGCGAAGCTGCGCTTCGCTTGGTCAGGGCTGCGTATCTTACGCGCCTTGCCGTTAAAGTCAAGAAGAAATTTTATCTTTTATTTTCAACCCTCAGGCTGGAAACAAAACCTCTTTTTGACTCCCCTAACGCTTGGCGTTAAGTGGACGGCTATCTTAATCTTTTAAAAACTCACGTCAAGCGTTTATTTTTATTTGATTTTTTACTTCAACATGGCGCTGAGCGCTTGCCCTGTGTGCCGTGTCGATGGAGGCGCATTATAGAGAAATTGATCGCCTTAGCAAGAGGGAAAAGCGACTTTTTTTGCAAAAAGCCGCCGTTCGGTCAAAGAATCAGCGCTATGGGCTAAAACTGAGCAAATTGATCAGTAAATGCTTTCACTTTTTGCCAATCGGTATATTCCACTTCCTTACTCGTATCCGTCTCGCCGCCGGTAATATGCATAATCAAGCGAATCATCATACGATCGAACCATTTATAGCGCGGGTAGTAGAGGGCTCCGGCGAACACGCCATGCAACTGAGGCGTCCATGGCGACTTTTCTAGGAACTTACGACTATAGGCACTCGTTTCTGCGGTATCTTTACCAGGTTTACGCGCGGTTAAATTGACACTAAAGAAGCCCGCTTTCACTCGGTTTAGCTGTTCGCTGTGCGTATCGATAAATTGATAGAGCTTTTTATTGAAGTGGCCGTAACGAATCGATGCTCCGATTAACACCCGATCATATTGGGTAAGATCGAGTGTTGGCACTTGATGGAGATCGCTCACGTCACACTGCGCACGTTCTCCAAGCTGACTCTCTATATAATGTAGAATCTTCTTAGTTTGCCCTTCCCGACTTGAGTGTAACAGCAGCACTTTCTGCGTTGCGTTGCTCATTGCTTCTCCTTCCCCTGTTTAGCTACGCCAAAAAGTGGGGGTAAATAAAACCAGTAATGTGAATATCTCTAAACGACCAAACAGCATCGCCAGGATCAGCACCCATTTCGCTGTGTCATTAATATCACCAAAGTGAGCAGCCACTTCGCCCAAGCCTGGGCCGAGATTATTGAGTGTGGCCGCCACAGCCGAAAAAGCGGTCAGCTCTTCGATGCCGGTTGCAATTAACGCCAGCATACAGATCACAAAGACCAACGCATAGGCGGAGAAAAATCCCCATACCGCGTCGACGACTTGTTGACGTAAGGCTTTGTTGCCCACCTTAATCGTATACACTGCACGGGGATGGACTAAGCGCTTAAGCTCGCGCGTACCTTGTAGTGAAAGCAATAAGATACGAATGACTTTCATCCCCCCACCTGTTGAGCCTGCACACCCGCCGATAAAGGAAGTGAATAACAATAGAACAGGTAAAAACAGCGGCCAATGAGCAAATGTCGTCGTGGTATAGCCTGCGGTGGTTGAAATAGATACCGACTGAAATAATGCTTGAGTGAAAGTTTCAGCGGAACTGTCATAGACTTGATGGCCACTAAGCATGGTGAAGACGACCAGCCATAGTAGGAATTGAATAAGTAAAAACGCGCGAAATTCGGGATCACGTAAGTAAAACTTTAGATTAAGCCCGTTATTAGCAAACGCCGCAAAGTGCAGCGAAAAGTTACACGCTGATATTAACAAAAAGACCACGGTGATCAGGTTTACGGCCGTACTGTCAAAGTGACCGATACTTGCGTCATGGGTTGAAAAACCGCCAATTGCAACGGTTGAAAAGCTATGCCCAATCGCATCAAACGCTGACATACCGGCCAACCAATAGGCTAACGCGCAGCTGACCGTCAGTGTCAGATAAATGTACCAAAGGACTTTCGCGGTTTCGGCTATCCTGGGCGTCATTTTGGTATCTTTGACCGGCCCTGGGATCTCTGCACGATAAAGCTGCATGCCCCCGATGCCGAGTACGGGAAGAATCGCCACCGCTAAGACGATAATCCCCATTCCGCCCAGCCATTGAAGCAGCTGGCGATAAAATAAAATGGCCTTGGGCAACTCATCCAGACCAACAATCACGGTCGCCCCTGTCGTCGTTAACCCCGAAAAGGACTCAAAAAACGCCTCACTGACCGATAAATCAGGCTGTTCCGACAACATCAGCGGCACAGAGCCTGCGCTGCCGATCACCGTCCAGAACAGCACGACAATTAAAAAGCCATCGCGCGCTTTGAGTTCATGCCGGTAATCACGGTTTGGAAACCAAAGCAGTCCCCCCCCCGCAAGCAGTAAGAAAAATGTCAATACAAACGGGAGCCCAGCACCGTCACGGTAAATAAAAGCCACCAGCGCAGGGGCGAGCATGGTAATGCTGAACAGGGCCAGTAGAAGTCCGACGATGCGGGTAATGGAACGAAATTGCATAGCCTGACGTGGCCCTCTTATCAGCGACAGCCTTTTACTGCCGTCTCATCGTTACACGTAAAGCAGGCTAAATGCCTGACGTTAATTATTGATGTTCTGTCGAGCAAGCTTGTGCCTGCCCACGAGTTTGATTTTTTAGCGCATCAAGAAAACCTTCGATGAATCGCGCATCAATACGGACAGCTAGCTGCACATTATGACTGAACGCTGCATCAAGCTGAATGCCATGGTACTGCTTTAGTAGCGCCTCGATAGTATCAATGTGAGCATATTCACAGCTTATTGTGTAAGGAACCGTGACAGCAACCTCACGCGTTGTTAATAAGCTTAGCGCTTGTTGCACACTGGTACCGTATGCTTTCACTAAGCCCCCGGTACCCAGTTTGATCCCACCGAAATAACGGACAACCACCGCACAGATCTCTCCGACCTTTGCGCCCGACAGTTGCGCAAGCATTGGTTTACCTGCGGTTCCTGCGGGCTCGCCATCGTCACCACAGCCCCATTGTACCGATGATTCGGGTCTTCCCGCGACGAAGGCCCAACAATGATGGCGCGCATCAGGGTAAGCGTTGCGTAAAGATTGAATAAACTGCTTCGCGTCTGCCTCACCCGGTGTGTGAGCAAGATAGGTGATAAATCGGCTCTTTTTTATTTCAAGCTCGTGCCTGACAGTCTCTGCAGGAACCGCATAAGGCGTGATCGGCATAATGATATAATCCTTCAGTTTCTACCTTGCACTTTATCATATCTCCGCTTCTTCTACAGGGACGCCCATGCAGTAAAAACAATCCACACCACATATTTTAAACATTCGTTTAACTTTTGGTTGTCATTTATTATAACAATGATCCACACTAGAGCTCATCTGGTCTAACCAGAACAGTATTCAACCAGGATGGTACGGCCAACGTGGAGAAAAACCATGATCTACCAAGGAGATAACCTTTCAGTTCGTGCATTGGAAAACGGCATTGTAGAACTGACACTGGACAGCCAGGGTTCTGTCAACAAACTGGATCTGTCGACGCTAGAAAGCTTAGACCGAGCCCTCGACGCCTTAGCAGGCCGAGAAGATGTAAAGGGGCTCATGCTCACATCTGCAAAGTCGGCCTTTATTGTCGGCGCCGATATCACCGAGTTTCTCGGTTTATTTGCCAAGCCCGACCAAGAGCTCTCTGATTGGGTGTCGCGCGCGAACGCAATCTTCAATCGTTTAGAAGACCTCCCCTATCCAACGATCAGCGCCGTCAACGGCCATGCCTTAGGGGGCGGCTGCGAGTGTATTCTTTCTACCGATTTACGTGTTGCAAGCTCTGACGCACGGATTGGTCTCCCCGAAACCAAACTTGGTATTATGCCTGGGTTTGGTGGCACCGTGCGCTTACCGCGTTTAGTGGGTGCCGATACGGCGATGGAAATTATCACTGCAGGTAAAGAAAAACGCGCCGCAGCAGCGCTCAAAGAAGGATTAGTGGATGCCGTCGTTGAAGTAGATAACCTTCGTGACGCGGCAATCAGTATGCTCACTCAAGCCATCAATGAAAAAATTGATTGGCAAGGCCGTCGTCAGCAGAAAAAACAACCATTGGGGCTAAACCGCACAGAAGCCGCCATGAGTTTTACCATGGCTAAAGGCATGGTGGCTCAGGTAGCCGGTAAGCACTATCCAGCGCCCATGACTGCCGTGACGGCCATTGAAGAGGCGGCCGGCATGACACGCGATGAGGCACTCAAGGTCGAAAATCGCTATTTCGTGAAACTGGCAAAAACCGACGTTGCTCAAGCCTTAGTCGGGATTTTCCTCAATGATCAAGTGATCAAAGGCAAGGCGAAAAAAGCCGCTAAACAAGGGAAAGATACCCAGCGTGGTGCCGTTCTAGGTGCAGGTATTATGGGCGGCGGCATCGCCTACCAATCGGCCCTAAAAGGCGTGCCTGTGATGATGAAAGACATTGCACAAGCATCGCTAGATTTGGGCATGAAAGAGGCCACCAAGCTACTCAATAAGCAACTCGAACGCGGTCGTATCGATGGCTTTAAAATGGGCCAAGTGCTGTCGTCAATCACCCCAAGTCTACACTATGCCGGCATTGAACATAGCGATGTAGTTGTTGAGGCTGTGGTAGAGAACCCTAAAATCAAAGCCAGTGTTCTCAAAGAGGTAGAAGAGCAAGTGAGTGCGGATGCGGTAATTGCATCGAATACCTCCACCATTCCTATCAATACGTTGGCCAAGTCAATGGCGCGCCCAGAAAACTTCTGTGGCATGCATTTCTTTAACCCCGTCCACCGCATGCCGTTGGTCGAGGTGATTCGAGGCGAAAAGACCTCCGATGAAACCATTGCCCGTGTGGTTGCCTATGCAGCGAAAATGGGCAAATCACCGGTTGTTGTCAATGACTGTCCCGGGTTTTTCGTCAACCGCGTACTCTTCCCCTATTTCCATGCCTTTAGCCTTCTTCTTCGTGACGGTGTGGATTTCCAACGCATCGATAAGATTATGGAGAAGCAATTTGGCTGGCCAATGGGCCCTGCCTACTTGCTCGACGTGGTTGGTATCGATACCGCGCACCACGCGCAAGCGGTGATGGCAGAAGGCTTTCCTGATCGCATGAGTAAATCAGGTCGTGATGCGATTGATGTGATGTTCGACGCCGAGCGTTTCGGTCAAAAGAACGGCAAGGGTTTCTATCGCTACTCTATCGATAAAAAAGGGAAGCCGAAAAAAGAAGCTGATGAGGCCGTACCTGGGTTACTTGCCTCCGTGATCGAGGGGAATCAGTCAGATATCAGTGATGAAGATATAATTGCTCGTATGATGGTGCCGATGGTCAATGAAGTGGCACGTTGTCTCGAAGAAAACATTATCGCCTCTCCTGCTGAAGCAGATATCGCCTTGGTTTATGGCATTGGTTTTCCACCATTCCGCGGTGGTGCTTTCCGTTATGTTGATACTCTGGGTGTTGATCACTATGTCGCAATGGCAGACAAATTCTCTGATCTTGGCGCCTTGTATCATGTCCCAACGGATATGAAACGTCGTGCGGGCGACAAACAGGCTTACTTTGATGTGACCCCGGTCAACGCACCGCAATCAGCCTAAGGTTAAGGAGAGAACAATGAACAATGTAGTGATCGTTGACTGTATTCGTACACCAATGGGCCGCTCTAAAGGCGGTGTATTTCGCAATGTACGCGCGGAGGACTTATCGGCGCACTTGATGAAATCCTTACTGACTCGCAACCCAGCAGTCGAAAGCAGCGCAATTGAAGATATTTATTGGGGCTGTGTCCAGCAAACGCTAGAACAAGGCTTTAATATTGCGCGTAATGCCGCTTTATTAGCGGGGGTCCCACACTCCGTTGGTGCTACCACCGTCAACCGCCTGTGTGGTTCGTCGATGCAAGCGCTACACGATGCAGCGCGTGCAATCATGGTTGGCGATGGTGACACCTTCATGATTGGGGGCGTGGAGCATATGGGACACGTGCCGATGAACCATGGTGTCGACTTCCATCCTGGTTTGTCTAAATCGGTTGCAAAAGCAGCAGGCATGATGGGGCTTACTGCAGAAATGCTTGGTCGTATGCATGGTATTAGCCGCCAAATGCAAGACGAGTTTGCTGCTCGCTCTCATGCGCGTGCTCACGCAGCCACGGTAGAAGGGCGTTTTAGACAAGAGATAGCCCCTATCGAAGGCCATGATGCCAACGGTCTACTGACTCTGGTTGAAGATGATGAGGTGATTCGTCCAGAAACCACGGTTGAAAGCTTGGCCAACCTGCGCCCCGCCTTTGACCCTGTTACGGGCACAGTGACGGCGGGTACTTCATCGGCGCTATCAGATGGCGCATCAGCAATGCTAGTGATGAGCGAAGAAAAAGCCAAATCACTCGGGCTCCCTATTCGAGCACGCATTCGTGCGATGAGCGTTGCCGGCTGTGATCCATCAATTATGGGTTATGGCCCAGTGCCAGCCACCCAAAAAGCACTGAAACGCGCTGGATTGAGTATCGATGATATTGATCTTGTGGAGCTGAACGAAGCATTTGCCGCGCAATCACTACCTTGCGTCAAAGATCTCGGCCTGATGGATAAAGTCGATGAAAAGGTCAATCTCAATGGCGGCGCCATTGCCTTGGGTCACCCATTAGGCTGTTCAGGTGCACGCATCTCGACCACCTTGTTGCATCAAATGGAGCGTCAAGATGCCACCTTAGGGTTGGCAACCATGTGTATTGGTTTGGGTCAAGGGATTGCCACCGTGTTCGAACGCGTGTAATGCCTTCTTCGTGACGATAAAAGAGCGGTGTTTACCGCTCTTTTTTTTGGGTTGCGTCTAACGGCGTTCAATCGCATAGTGATTGATATAACGCAAGTGGTCGATTATTCGCTCGGCCTAGTATGGCCGCTCACTTATTCCAACCGGGAGAATGCCATGTTTAACGCGCTTGTCCTCGAACAACACGAAAAACAAACCCTCGCCAATATCACCGCCTTAGCAGAGAGTGATCTCCCTGACGGCAATGTTACCGTCGATATTGACTATAGTTCACTCAATTACAAAGATGGCCTCGCCATTACCGGCAAAGGGAAAATTGTGCGCCAATTTCCGATGGTGCCAGGTATTGATTTTGCTGGCACGGTTGCAGACAGCCAGCACCCAGACTATCAACCTGGAGATAAAGTGGTGCTGACCGGCTGGGGCGTCGGTGAAGGCCACTGGGGTGGCATGGCTGAGAAAGCGCGCGTTAACGGTGATTGGTTAGTCCCCTTAGCCGAAGGGCTGACTGAACAACAAGCCATGATGGTCGGCACCGCTGGGTTGACTGCCATGTTATGCGTACAAGCCTTGATTGATGGCGGCGTTAAGCCAGAAGACGGCAAAGTATTAGTCACGGGCGCCAGTGGTGGCGTAGGCTCTGTCGCCGTCACCTTATTACATGCTCTCGGTTATCGCGTCAGTGCTGTCACTGGCCGCCTAGACGCAAACCAAACCTGGCTTGAACAGCTTGGTGCCAATGACGTTTTACCGCGCGACGCATTTAGCGCCCCTGGGCGCCCGCTTGATAAACAACACTGGGCTGGTGCAGTTGATACCGTCGGCAGTCAAATGCTCGCCAACGTGCTGTCACAAATTCAGTATGGTGGTACGGTCGCTGCATGTGGCCTTGCCGGTGGCTTTGACCTCCCTGCCACCGTCATGCCATTTATTTTGCGGAATGTACGCTTGCAAGGAGTGGACTCTGTCTCTTGCCCGAGACCACAACGGCTCGCCGCATGGCAGTCACTCACCAAGCTGTTACCCGCACGCTACTTTGAACAAGCGTGCCACACTATCGCCCTGGCCCAGACGCCAGCGTACGCCGATAAAATCATCAATGGCGAAATAAAAGGCCGCGTGGTGATTGATATCACCAAGCAAGACTAACCATAAACGCAAGATTCATCATATGACACAAGGTCAATACTCAGCGAGATATTGGCCTTGTTTCCGTTACTGGTTTTCTCTGAATAACAGGCAAAAAAAATCCCGCTCTGAAAGCGGGGAAGCCCAAGAAAACTAGGGAGTGAGAGTGAGTGTCGCTGTTGAGTGAGTTAGCTAGCCTTGCGAAGAATCTGTTGGCTGAACGGTCAATGTTTCCATCAACAACCCCAGCGCAGACACCAGCAATGCTAAAGTCGTTAATAGAGCGTGACCCTGACTATGCGCTAAGTCTAAAAAAGCAAGGGCGCTCAATCCTGTATAAGCCAATACACGGTAGCCATAAGTAAAACCAAATTGTTGCTCGTTTACTTTTCTCATGCCACTCGCCATTCGTTAACGACTTGTTAATTAATTTACACAATAATTTTACAATCACAACCCTATTTGAATAATTCTGACTCGTAAGTATGATCAGGTCGACATTTTTTGAGGACACCGACATGACGACGCTTTTTAACCATGCTGATCATCAGCTTGATGCTTTAGGGTTGCGCTGCCCTGAACCTGTAATGATGGTACGTAAGCGTATCCGCCATATGGATGACGGTCAGACCTTGCTTATCACCGCTGATGATCCCTCTACGACACGAGATATTCCGAGTTTTTGTCGCTTTATGGACCATACCCTGGTCGCTGCCCAAACAGAGACCGTGCCGTTTCAATTTTTGATCAAAAAAGGGCTGGCATAATGCCAACCCTTATACCAATTCATCATTGTCCTGCGTTAACTCAGTAGATACCAGGTATCGAGTACAGCCAATGCCGCAAACATGGCCGCGGCAAGCGCGCGTACCACCGCAAATGGCACATGGCGCTGAATCTTATCGCCGGCTAAAACCACGGGAACATTAGCTAACAGCATCCCAATGGTAGAACCAATCACCACAACCCACAGTGCATCATTAAACTGTGCCCCCAGTGCCGTGGTCGCCAATTGGGTTTTATCCCCTATTTCAGCGACAAAAAAGGCGGTAAAACTGGCCCAAAATGCACTCTTTCCCTGTATGCCTTCATCCTCAAGCTTATCTGGGATCAGCATCCAAACCGCCATCACACTAAAACTGATAATCAAAATGACGTGTAAAACGGTGTCTGTTAGAACGTCTGCGGCCACCACACCAAGCCATGCGGCTATTGCATGGTTAACCAAAGTGGCTAATAGAATGGCACTGACAATCACCGCGGGTTTTCGAAACCGGGTCGCCAACGCCAAAGATAGTAACTGGGTTTTATCCCCTATTTCCGCCAAGGTGACGGTGGAAATAGAAATAGCAAGAACGCTCATGACAATGCTCATCTGGGGCAGGGCTTATTATGATTCAACCACGACAACACACACGCCCCACCCCGGTTCGTGCGATTGTCGTTGGTCTCGTCAAGCCCAGAGCACCATAAAGGTGGGCTTGCAATCACCATGAAGATTTTGCTTCAACTATGTTGATGATTGCCCCACTGACTGTGCAGTGGTCGACTACTCCCCAAGACGGCGCTAGTTTACGATTTGAACAATCATTTGGCAACGTCTATTCATCCATATTACCGCTGTATCGATAAGTCGGTTAAAGACGCACAAAAATCCGCCAGCCCCCTACTGCTTGAGCGCGCTGCGAGTTATAATTGCCAGCTATTTTCTCCATTCATCAACTCGCGCGAACCTGACAATGCATAAATTCGATATCAAAACCTTTCAGGGTATGATCCTCGCGCTGCAGGATTATTGGGCCCAGCAAGGCTGTACCATTGTTCAGCCGCTAGACATGGAAGTGGGGGCGGGAACCTCCCACCCGATGACATGCTTGCGTGCCCTTGGACCAGAACCGATCGCAGCGGCTTACGTTCAACCTTCTCGTCGTCCAACCGATGGTCGTTATGGTGAGAACCCAAACCGTTTGCAGCACTATTATCAATTTCAAACCATTCTCAAACCATCACCCGACAATATTCAGGAGCTCTATCTAGGCTCTCTGCGTGTGTTAGGTATAGATCCCGAAGTTCACGATATTCGCTTTGTCGAAGATAACTGGGAAAACCCAACACTGGGTGCGTGGGGTTTAGGCTGGGAAGTGTGGCTTAACGGAATGGAAATTACCCAGTTTACCTACTTCCAGCAAGTCGGTGGTCTGGAATGCAAACCCGTTACCGGCGAAATCACTTATGGTATCGAGCGCTTGGCCATGTACATCCAAGAAGTCGATTCTGTCTATGACTTAATCTGGACTGATGGTCCGTTTGGCAAAGTGACCTACGGCGATATTTTCCATCAAAACGAGGTGGAGCAGTCGACCTACAACTTTGAACATGCTGATGTTGACTTTCTGTTCCGCTACTTTGATCAGTGCGAAGCCGAAAGTACCAAGCTCTTGGATCTCGAGCAGCCGCTCCCCTTGCCTGCTTATGAGCAGATCCTAAAGGCTGGTCATGCGTTTAACCTACTGGATGCGCGAAAAGCCATCTCAGTGACTGAACGCCAACGCTATATTTTACGCATTCGTACCCTGACTAAGCGGGTTGCTGAGGCGTACTATGCATCACGCGAAGCACTGGGCTTCCCCATGTGCCGCCACACTCAATAAGGGAGCATCATGGCAACGCAAAATTTCCTGATAGAGCTAGGTACGGAAGAGCTACCACCGACAGCATTGCGCACACTGGCTGAAGCCTTCGCGAGTCAGTTTGAAGCGCAACTAAAAGACGCTGACCTGAGCCACCAAGGTGTTACTTGGTATGCATCGCCTCGCCGGCTGGCGTTAAAAGTGGCCGCTTTGAGCGATCGCCAACCCGATAAGGTCGTAGAAAAACGCGGACCCGCGGTCAGCGCTGCTTTTGACGCCGACGGCAATCCCACCAAAGCCGCCATGGGTTGGGCGCGCGGTAATGGTATTGATGTCAGCGAAGCTGAACGCTTAAAAACCGATAAAGGTGAGTGGCTGCTTTATCGTCAACACGTTCCTGGCCAAGCCATTGACGCTTTGCTGCCCGTGCTAGCCGATAACGCGCTAAACAAGTTGCCTATTCCTAAACCCATGCGCTGGGGTGATAAAGACACCCAGTTTATCCGCCCGGTGAAAACCTTGGTAATGCTATACGGCGAAACCTTAATTGAAGGCACGATTTTGGGCGTGGCGTCCGACCGTGTTATTCGTGGTCACCGCTTCATGGGTGAGCCGAATTTAACCCTGGCTCACGCCGATCACTACCCTGAGCGTCTCGAGCGGGAAGGCAAAGTGATGGCGGATTATGAAAAGCGTAAGGCATTGATTATTAAAGATGCCAAAGCGGCCGCGGACGCAGTGGGCGGAATGGCTGAGCTGGATGAAGACTTGGTCGAAGAAGTCACCTCATTGGTAGAATGGCCGGTAGTACTGACCGCCTCTTTCGAGAACAAATATCTCAAAGTACCGTCTGAAGCGCTGGTGTACACCATGAAAGGCGATCAAAAGTACTTTCCAGTGTATGACGCCAACGGCGAGCTACTGCCTAAGTTTATCTTTGTTTCTAACATTGAATCGAAAGATCCGACACAGGTTATCTCAGGGAACGAAAAAGTCGTACGCCCTCGCCTCGCGGACGCGGAGTTCTTCTTTGATACTGATCGCAGACGCCCATTGATTGATCGCCTGCCAGAGCTTGATAGCGCGGTATTCCAAAAACAATTAGGTACCATTAAAGATAAAACCGACCGCATTACTGCACTTGCAGGACAGATTGCAGAGCGTATCGGTGCCGATAAAGCACACACCGAGCGCGCTGGCCAACTGGCAAAGTGTGACTTAATGACCTCAATGGTGTTTGAGTTTACCGAAACGCAAGGCGTGATGGGCATGCACTACGCACGTCATGATGGTGAACCAGAAGCGGTTGCGCTGGCACTGAACGAGCAATATTGGCCGCGCTTTGCCGGTGATAAGCTACCTACGACGCCAGTATCGTCAGCCGTTGCAATGGCCGACAAAATGGATACCATCGTCGGTATCTTTGGTATTGGCCAAGCACCAAAAGGGAGTGATCCATTCGCCCTACGCCGTGCTGCTCTCGGTGTGCTACGTATTATCGTTGAAAACGGCTATCAGCTGGATTTAGTCGACCTCATTCGCGACGCCAAAGCCCAATACGATGATCGCCTCACCCATAAAGAAGTAGAGACCGAGGTCTTAGACTTTATGCTAGGTCGTTTCCGCAGCTGGTATCAAGATATGGGCTATAGCGTCGATATTATCCAAGCGGTATTAGCGCGCCGTCCAACCAAGCCTGCCGATTTCGATAGCCGTGTGAAAGCCGTTTCTCATTTCCGTAGCTTGGACGAAGCAGAAGCCTTGGCCGCCGCCAACAAACGTGTTGGCAATATCCTTGCGAAGTACGACGGCGAGCTGCCCAGCACAGTCGATAGCAGCTTACTACAAGAAGACGCTGAAAAAGCACTGGCGGATGTAGTGGCAGAAAAAGTCGCTGCGGTTAAGCCTTTGTTTGCTGACAGCGATTATCAAGGCGCGTTGACCGAACTGGCGCAATTGCGCACGCCGGTTGATACCTTCTTTGATAATGTGATGGTCATGGCCGATGACCCAGCACTGAAGGCCAACCGTTTAGCGATGCTTCACCTTATCCGTGAGCAGTTCCTCAACGTGGCAGATATCTCGGTACTGCAAAAATAGACCCATCGAAGGCGTTATCAAACCCCGCACTAGCGGGGTTTTTTATGCTAATCCTGGTTATGTTTCACGTGAAACACTAGGCCTATAACCACGATGAATGCTTCGCATCAGTGTACTTACTTCTTCGTTTTACTCTCAACCTAACCTTCCCAGATAGTGGCATATCAACGCTGTACTGATAACGTAACAACCCTGTCAACCACCGGACTTAAAGAGCGTTCGATAACAGCCTCACAACGCTTTCTTTTTCACAAACAATTGTTGTATGTTGATGGCAGCTTAACCAAAACAATGACATAAATATTTGAAGGCAGTAATCATGGAAGTCACTCACTTTGGCGAGAAACTCGCTAACCACTCGGGTATCACCCAGTTAATGGACGATTTGAATGATGGCTTACGTAATCCAGATGCGATTATGCTCGGTGGCGGCAACCCCGCTGCGATACCGGAAATGCTCGATTACTTCAAAACACTGAGCCAATCGATGCTGGATGATGGTAGCCTCGTCCATGCCATGGCCAACTATGATGGCCCACAAGGTAAGTCGGCATTACTGAATGCCCTCGCCGAGCTTCTCAATAAGACCTATGGGTGGCAGCTTTCCAGTAAAAACATCATGCTCACCAACGGTAGTCAAAGTGCGTTCTTTTATCTGTTTAACCTTTTAGCGGGACGTTATTCAGACGGCAGCCATAAAAAGATTTTACTCCCCTTGGCGCCTGAATATATTGGCTATGGCGATGCAGGGATCAGCGACGATATCTTTGTTAGCTACCAACCTGACATTGAGTTAATGGATAATCGGCAGTTTAAATATCATGTCGACTTTAGTCGCTTAACCATTGATGACAGCATTGGTGCTATCTGTGCCTCTCGGCCGACCAACCCAACCGGTAATGTGCTCACTGATAGCGAGATCCAGCAGCTTGATAAACTCGCGCGCGAGCATAACATTCCATTGATTATCGATAACGCCTACGGTACGCCGTTCCCTGATATTATCTTTGAAGATGTTGCCCCGTTTTGGAACGACAATACTATTCTTTGCTCTAGCCTCAGCAAGCTAGGGTTACCCGGGGTGCGTTGCGGGATCGTGATCGCCAACGAAGATGTCATCCAAGCCATGTCAAATATCAACGGCATCGTTAGCCTATCGCCAAACAGTGTCGGACCGGCAATGGCGCTGGCGATGATTGAACAAGGTGACTTGTTGCGATTAAGCAAAGAGGTCGTTCGCCCCTTCTACCAACAAAAATCACAGCGCACACTTCGTATGGTGTTGGACACTATTAATGATGAGCGTGTTCGCGTGCATAAACCCGAGGGGGCCATCTTTTTGTGGCTGTGGTTTGAAGACTTACCCATTTCTACCCAAACACTGTACCAGCGACTAAAAGCCCGTGGTGTATTGGTGGTGCCAGGCGAATATTTCTTTATTGGTGTGGAAAGCGAGGATTGGCCTCATGCGAGACAATGTATTCGCATGAACTACGTCCAAGACGACGATACCATGCAACGAGGCATAGAGATTATTGGCGAAGAAGTCATCCGTGCCTACCAAGAGGGCTAACACTGTTTCACGTGGAACACTTACCGAGCTCCTTCTTTACTGTTTCACGTGAAACATTGGCTCAGGCTTAGTTCGAACCAACGTAACAATCTGGCAAGTCATCCATCGTTATCATCGACAAGCCAGGTTCCTGCAATGATAAGCAGACTGAAAGCAACCAACATGCATAAATAAAGGGCAGCGTTAGCTGCCCTCTTCGTTACGATTAACTTATTGCTTGGAGTCGCTGCGCCGCTAAACCTTCATGTCTCTGCCGCGCTTATTCTGCGTTTTCTAGCATGCGGTTACCGCCTATTTCGATACGGCGAGGTTTTTCTTCTTCAGGCACCTCACGAACCAGATCAATATGCAGCATGCCGTTTTCCATTTCCGCCCCCATCACTTTAATATGATCGTCGAGGTGGAACTTGCGTTCGAAGTCTCGTTCAGCAATGCCCTGGTATAAGAACTTAGTGTTCTGGTTTCGTTCGGCTTTTTTGCCGGCGACCGTCAGGCTATTTTTTTGCTGAGTGATATCGACTTCATCTTGCCCGAATCCAGCAACAGCCATCGTAATCCGGTACTGGTTCTCCTTACTTTGCTCAATGTTGTAAGGAGGGAACCCACCCGCATTATTAGTGTTACTGTTCTCGACCAAGTCGAACAAACGGTCAAAGCCAATCGCGGTACGATAGAGTGGAGAGAAATCAAAGTTACGCATAATCTTATCCTTCCTATGAAGCAATAAAATGTTATCTACGGCTTTCCAACCTGGACAAGCCCCCAGCGACCCAATGGCATCGCCTCATTACTCTATATAGGGTTGCGCCGATTGATTTCAATGGCTGATTTTAAATTTTTTTTCTGTATGTAATCAGTCATACCTTGCGCATTA
>NZ_MUFI01000061.1:0-15331 GCF_001996265.1 Salinivibrio sp. MA440 | reverse complement strand
ATTCTTAATTCTGTGAATTTTTCTATTCAATGCGCAACCTCCATGAAACTAACGAATGACATGGATTCCCCCTCTTGAAGATCTGCCACACTTAGGTGCGGCCTTTAATACCGGAGGTAACCATGTCTACTCAATTCTTTTGTGGCGTTGATCTCGCCAAGCACCACTTCTCTCTTCACACGGTGGGTGGACCGCGGAAAAGTCATTCCTATATATCTCTTTCACACGTTAAACGTTCAAAGCGACGTATCCCGATTAGTCGCCGCTGGAAAGCCGAAAAAAGTCGCCATTACTGCCTGTGTGCGTAAGATGGTAGTGATCTTAAATTCGGTGCTCAGAGACGGCGTGATGTGGGATAAAAATCTCGCTAAAATTTAGGATTGACGACATACTCGTTTGTTATGTGCGTACTAAATGTTCTAAAGACCCTTTTCCTATGTCCCCTGACCAATAATCTAGCAAAATATCAGCAATTTTGGATTTCTCGACTTTTGACTGACTTGCCACTAAATAAAAATCTAACGTTTCACTGTTACTCAATGTTGCCAGTGCTGCATATGAACCATTAATCCATTGCCCTAACCCAAGAAGCAATAAATCTTGATATATCAATTGAAACGAATCTAAATTCAGCCCAAATTCGAGCGTAAGATCATGGATGTCATCTAGTTCAATGGCCGTCAAAAAATACTCCTCTAAAGCTATTGCTTTCGAAGATTTAGAATCTGACAGTTCCTCTGACAAATTCACTGGCTTAGAAACTACAACAGCTAATTTTTTGAGCTTTCTGGAAACCAAATATTCCCGCATCCTCTTCATACCATCTCCTAAGCATATAACGCTATGCGCAGCGGCCGGTTTGTTGCGCATAGCGTGACAAACCGGCCCGACTGACGCTACTTGTTAGCAGAGCCCCCTAGTTTTCGGGTATCCAATGTTGCTGTTTTTTTGTATGCAGACCGATAATCTACAACGACATCAAAGCGGTCGAGTCGCTCTTCTATCTCATCGAGTGACTCATCAGGGCCGAGAGGAACCTCCAAAACCAGAACGTCTTTAGTCTCGCCTGCGGGCATTGCGTAACCTTCACCAAGGCGAGTAATACTGTGATTGTATTTTTTATCTTTCAAGACTCCTGCCAAAGCTTCATCGGCATCCTTTACTGGTTTTCCGTCCAAAAGAATTTTGAATCCCGTTATGAAGGCAGGGCCTATACCGTGATTCATTAACCGAAAAGCCAGCAGCCCACGTCCAGGTGAAGTTTCTCGATGATTAAACTCGGTGATGTATGGCTGAACAGAAAGAGCATTGTGACGTCGCGCAACTATGGCTTGGAATATCGTCAGCCCTAGAGCACAAAGTGCGATGACCTCAGTTGCGTGCCGTCCCAGAAAATCAACAAATTGAGTCAACAAGCCTGAATCCTTTTTCTGCTAACATTGTATTATTGCGCGCGCTCGGTTTTCCAAAACCGTTATACCCCGCGACTTACCCATAACATCATGATAAAAATGAAATTTTACAATTTTATCATCAAGTTTTCAGCGATAATAGTGTGCGTGCCTCCTATCTCCGCTCGGGCGTTCACATTATCCCCAAGCGTTGAACTGTAACCACATGAATAATCGATTATTTTTTATCACCCATTCCGAGATAGTGTGAATCTGTCAAGGATAAACGCGCATGCTTTTTCCTGTATCTAGCCAATAAGCTGTAACCATCCATCCACTCACCACGCTACCGCCGATCAGTTGTCGGCACCTAACACGCCATTTGATTGGCTAATTTGCGGGTTAGTGTATCAAGCGCTGTGTTGCTTTTCGTGCGCTATTGTACAAAGTGTTAGATAAGCCATAGTTTGTGAAATGGGTGCAAAAAAAAGCGGCCTGGGTGGCCGCTTGGGGTCTCGACGTGGTTTGTACCTACCGCGCAAAGCGGGTGGCGTGGAAGGCGAGGTGTTCATCAATAAAGGTATTGATGAAAAAGTAGCTGTGGTCGTAGCCCGATTGCATGCGCAAGGTGAGCGGGGAGTTGTGTTTCTCTGCCGCTTGTTTCAGGGCTTGCGGGTTAAGCTGATCGGCCAAAAAGCCGTCTTTGTCGCCTTGGTCCACCAGCATCGGCATGGCGGTGGGGCCTTGGGCGAGTAACACGGTGGCATCGTAGGCTTGCCATGTTTGTTCGTCAGCGCCTAAATAAGCGCTAAAGGCCTGTTTGCCCCACGGGCACTCGGTGGGATGACAAATGGGGCTGAACGCGGAAATGCTGCTGTAGCGTGATGGGTTACGCAAACCAATCACTAACGCGCCGTGGCCGCCCATGCTGTGTCCGGCAATCGCGCGCTGGTTGTTGACCGCAAAGTGCGATTCAATCAGCTCGGGCAGTTCGTTGGCGACGTAGTCGTACATCTGGTAGTGCGACTGCCACGGCGCTTGGGTGGCATTAACATAAAACCCCGCCCCTTGGCCGAGATCGTATTGATCAGCGTCCGCCACACCCTCGCCGCGCGGGCTGGTGTCCGGCGCCACAATCGCCATGCCCAAGGTGGCGGCTTGTTTAAACGCGCCGGCCTTTTGCATAAAGTTTTCGTCGGTGCAGGTCAGGCCCGAGAGCCAGTAGAGCAAGGGCACCGGTTGGGTGTTGGTTTTCTCAGGCAGAAAGATCGCAAACGTCATTTTGCCGTTGGTGGCACTAGAGTCATGCTGCCAACGTTGGTGCCAACCGCCTGCGACTTTGTTTTCGCTTATTTTTTCTAGTTGCATGGTTATTCTGCCGCCGCGTTGCCACGGCGGCCGTCCTGTTATTGGTCCATGTGGATCACGCTGCGAATGCTTTTGCCTTCGTGCATCAGTTCAAAGGCGCGGTTCACTTCATCAAGGCCCATGGTGTAGCTGATAAATTCTTGCAGGCCAAACTCACCATCGAGGTAACGCTCGACAATACCGGGCAGCTCGGAGCGGCCTTTTACGCCACCAAACGCCGAGCCTTTCCAAACGCGCCCTGTCACCAGCTGGAATGGGCGGGTTGAAATCTCTTGGCCGGCGCCGGCAACCCCAATGATCACTGACTCGCCCCAGCCTTTGTGGCAGCATTCTAGGGCTTGGCGCATCACATCGACATTACCGATACATTCAAACGAATAATCAACGCCGCCGTCGGTCATCTCAACAATCACTTGCTGGATAGGTTGATCGTGATCGTTAGGATTAATCACATCGGTGGCGCCCAGCTGTTTGGCGAGGGTGAATTTGCTTTCATTGATATCAATGCCGATGATGCGGCTTGCGCCGGCCATACGTGCGCCGATGATGGCTGACAGGCCAATGCCGCCCAAACCGAAAATCGCCACGGTATCGCCTTTTTCTACTTTGGCGGTGTTCATCACTGCGCCCATGCCGGTGGTGACACCACAGCCAAGCAAGCAAACTTCTTCCAGCGGCGCGGCTTTGCTCACTTTCGCCAATGAGATCTCTGGCAATACCGTGTATTCCGAGAAAGTCGAGCAGCCCATGTAGTGGAAAATGGTCTCGCCATTAATCGAAAAGCGCGAGGTGCCATCAGGCATTAGGCCTTTGCCTTGGGTTTCACGCACTGCGCCACATAGGTTGGTTTTGCCCGATAGACAGAATTTACACTCGCCACATTCGGCAGTGTAAAGCGGGATCACATGGTCGCCCACTTCGACGCTGGTCACGCCCTCGCCGACCATTTCAATAATGCCGCCGCCTTCGTGGCCAAGAATAGAAGGAAATACCCCTTCAGGATCGTCACCCGATAGGGTAAAGGCATCGGTATGACATACACCGGTAGCGACGATTCTGACAAGAACTTCACCTGGTTTAGGTAATTGAACGTCAACCTCTTCCATTTTCAGGGGTTCACCTGGCCCCCATGCGACCGCGGCTTTTGATTTGATATGCGTTTGTCCCGGCTTGATTGTTAGTGCCATTGGAGAATCCTTTTTGTTCACGATTACGACCTGACTATGCTAACTAAGTTAGTTTTAGTTATAATCTGGCAAAATTGAAAATCATTATTTCACTTTCGTAATAATGTGTGTCAGTGAATATAGACAGGGTAGACGGTAATGGCACCCCATTGGGAAGGATTAAACGAATTTTTATCGGTAGCCGAGCATGGCAGCTTTACCCAAGCGGCTAATAAATTGGACATCACGGTGGTGTCGGTAAGTCGTCGGGTGGCGACGCTTGAGGCGTATTTGGGGGTGAAGCTGTTTCATCGCACCACCCGCAAAGTGTCACTCACCGACGAAGGTGAGCTCTATTATCAACGCTGCCGCCCACTGCTCGCGGCCTTGGTCGATGCTGAGCAAACCATTACTCAATCGCAAGCGCTTCCTTCTGGGCTGGTCCGCGTCACTGCGCCGGTTAACTTTGGTGAGCAATATATTGCCCCCTTGCTTGCGCCATTTTTAACCGCTTACCCGCAAGTGTCGATCGATTTACACCTGACTAACCGACGCGTAGATCTAACCGATACCGGCACCGATGTGGCAATTCGTATTGGTCACTTACCCGACTCGAGCCTTAAGGCAAAACGGTTGGGATCGCGCCAATTAACCATTTGTGCCAGCCCTGGCTATTTAGCCGCTCATGGCTCTCCTGATTCACCCAGTGCACTCAGTCGCCATACCTGTTTGGTGGGCTCCAATGAACATTGGCATTATCAAAGCAGCGGTAAAATTCGCACACTGACCGTATCGGGAAAGTTACGCTGTAACTCCGGTGTGGCCTTACTCGATGCGGCTAAGCATGGTCTAGGCTTGGCGCAGCTGCCCCATTATTATGTGCAGGCAGCATTGGCAAACGGCGAACTGGTTGAGGTGTTAACGGATTATCGGGTAGACGATGAAGGTATTTGGGCGCTTTACCCCAGCGGACGCCAGTTACAGCCCAAGGTAGCCGCGTGGTTAGAGTTTCTTGCCGACCACCTGCCCGACCACCAGCTGCGTACAAGCACGTCTGCATCAATGGCCGCACGATAGAAAAATCGCCAGCACGGGGCTGGCGATTGTTGTACGCGCTCATTCAAAGATGAATTAATGACGCGACGCCCGCAAGGTACCTGTTGTCGGTTTAATTGCCGAGATTTTAAAGGCGCCGACATGCTGGTCGAGCGTTTGTGCCAGACCGGCTAAGTCTTGACTGCTGGCCTCTAAACTATGGCTATCTTCCAAACCGGCTTGTGCCGCTTGGTTAACATTATCCATGTTGACGTTGATTTCATTCGCCACGCTCGATTGCTCTTCGGTCGCGGTCGCAACATGGGTATTCATATCTAAGATGGTGCTTACCTGTGTGGCAATGCTTTCTAGTGCTGTCAGTGCTTGCTCAGTGGCACGGTTACCCTCGGTGGTCAATGCCTTGCTGGTATCCATGGCATCAACGGCATTTTTCGCTTCTTGCTGCAGCTGATCAATGGTCGATTGAATTTCTTCGGTCGATTGTGAGGTTTTAGTCGCCAGGCTGCGCACTTCATCCGCGACCACCGCAAAGCCACGTCCAGCCTCACCAGCACGTGCCGCTTCAATCGCTGCGTTCAAGGCAAGCAAGTTCGTTTGCTCAGAGATCCCGCGAATCACATCCAGAATCGAGACAATCGACTGAGTTCGCTCGGCCAACGAGGTGATCACCGTTGACATGTTATCCATCTCAGTGTCGAGTTGGTTAATCGTCGCGGTTGCCTCGGTCAAGGTTTGCTTGCCGGCTTCGGTTTCGCTGTTCGCCGATGAGGCCGAGTCCGCCGCGCTAGACGCACTTTGCGAGATCTCATTAATGGTGGCGATCATTTCGTTCATTGAGGTGACCACCAGCAAGGCTTGCTCGCTTTGTGACTCACCGCGCTTTAATGACTGCGCTGCTTTATCGCGCAATGATCCCGCCGAGCGGCCAAGCTCTTCACCGGTTTCGACCACGTTAGCAATGATTTGGTCGATTTTATCCACAAAGGTGTTAAACGCCTCTGAAATGTGGGTAATTTCGTTATTGCCGGTCACGGGCAAGCGCACGGTAAGGTCACCATCGCCTTTCGAGATATCTGCCAGCGCATGTTCTAAACCTTTTAGCGGCGCGAATAAACGGCCGAGTAGCCACACCAGTACCAAGGTACAGCCGATAAAAATCAAGCCAATCGCGGTAAGCTGGGCGATGGCGATACCATTGGCGGCAGCATCGACTTCGGTGATCGGGATGCCGACATCAAACGCGCCCCAAAGACGGCCATCGACATACACCGGCATCATGATGTCGTACACCCATACATCTTGCACATCGGCGTACCAGCGCGAATGCTGGGGCTGACCCTGGCCGGCACCGGCGACGGTATAATTATCGCTGTACACCTTATCAATTTTCTGTCTATCGCTATGGGCAATCGCTTTGATGTTTTTATCAATCATCACTGCGTAGCTGATGTCGTCTCGACCTTTAAGATCGGACACCATGTCTTGCAGATCAGCGGTAGGCGTGGAGGAGTTTTCTAAGATGTATTCCGCACGGTCGGCAAGTAGCTCAGCCTGTGCTTGCGAACGTTTAAGAATAATGCTGTCTATCTCGTCATGCGAGATAAAGGTAGTGGCCGTGATGCTTGCAATGGCCGCAACCGCAAACATGGCACAGACCACGATCAAAATGAGTTTTTTCACTACGCTGCCTTTTTAAATGATGGGGAAGGACTAAAGCCGTCACAACCGGCGCGTAATGTGCCGAAAAATTCAGTGTCGAACAGTATGAGAGACGGCTGACTTCCTCTCTGTACATAATTGTTAAACAGAATCATAGCGGTAGGTCATGGGTTAAACAAGTGATGCTTCGCAAAAGTGAAATTGGGCTGAGAGGTTAGCCGCAAAAATCATGATTATTAGTTGACTGAAGCGAAGCATGTTCGTGCCCAGCATAATCGGCAGTTAAGTGACGCCAAACCGCGTTGCCGGGAAGTAATTAAGTAATTTATGCACGATAAAGCAAAGCATCAAGGTGAGTACAATGGCGACTAAGTTGCTGCTGACTCGATATAAGGCATCGTACATAAAGTCTTGGTTGGGGCTTAAGTATTGCCCGAATAAGATCCCGAGCGTTGCCATGGCCCCAAACCCCACGCCTGAGCCACCGGCCTCTTTTAAATGCGCTTTAGCAAACAACATGGTGCCTATCCAAAGCAGCGGGATCACCAAGATCAGCACGTTAAACCAATCGTATAAAATAACTTGGCAGCCCACCCCATACACCACGCCCAACACAGTGCCAATCGCCCGTTTACGCGCATAACTGAGCGAGCCGTTCCAATGCATCGGGAACAGCAACAACACGGTGGTGGCTTGTGCTGAAATCGAATCGCGCAAATCAAACAGCTGAAAGATAAAAAACGAGACCGTCGCCAACGTCGCGCCCATGAGTGCTTCATGCCGCATCCGATGGGATTGTTTTCCCCCTGCGGGTGCAGCAGGCGGCTGGCGCGGCGTGACATCAGGAATTAACCAGGTGACGAGATACGCCACTGCGACCGATAACACATTCGCGCCCAGGTTACCGAAGATTAAGGTATTGATCGGTAAATCGGGATAACTAGCAAAATGAAGCATGATGCTAAGGCTTAACACGCTGTTGGCACCAAAAAGAAAAAAGCGCCCTTTTGACATGCAGGCAAATTTGTAGGTGAACAACAAGAATACCAAAGGCGTCATTAACCCTGGATGCGCGCCAAATAATCCGCCCAGCAGTCCAACTTCTAACCCACTGATCACCGCCGAGGCCAAAAGCTGACGCGCGGCACGGCCATTGATCACCGGGACAAGGCCGAGCAGCAACATTGGCGTGACGGTAAAAAACACCCCAAAGCTGCAGTCGAAAAACTTACAAATCGCGAATCCTAAAGTCGCGCCGGTGGCTATGCGCGCACATTGGCGTACATCATTATCGCTTAACGGGTGATGCCATAAATTCATTGCACTCGCCCTTAGTAGATGTAATGCAGCATACTCAGAAAGCCCACTTGTGCTTTTGCGAGCAGACAGCTTATCGCATGGTCAGGCACCAGTTGTACCGTGGCGCGAGCACCCGTGGGGAGGGCATGAGATGGCCATTCATCAAGTTGAATGTGCAGACGCATACGCTGTGCATCGCGTACCCATCGGTTGGAATTGGTGGGTGAGGCTAACTGGCCATTGGCATCGATTTGACCCGCACTGACCCCCGCATCAACACTGGTAACATGACCGGCATATAAAGCGCCGGGCTCACTGTCAAACGCCACTAGCGCGGTATAACCTGCTTCAATGTCGCGCACACTTTTCTCACGAAAATCGGCAATCAATTGTGCACGTTCTGACACCAATGCCATGATTGGCTGGCCGGCACTGGCATAGGCGCCCACGTCTAATTGCAGGTTGGTCACTACGCCGTCATGGCTGGCTTTTACGATGGTATACGATTGATTCAATTGCGCTTTCTTTAACTTGCTCAATGCCACTTGTTCGGCAATGTTGCTGGCACCATCACCGCCCCGTTGAATTTGAAGCGCACTGACACGCGCTTTGGCAGCTTCCCATTTGGCGCGTGCAGTATCGGTCGCGCTAATCGCATCGTCACGCTGCTGCTGCGACACACCATTTTTAGCAAATAGAGCTTTTAATCGTTTCGCTTCGCGTGCTTTTTGTGCCAATACCGACGCGAGCGCAGAGACATCTTGGCGCGCGGCCATCAAGGAGGCATCGAGCTGAGCATTGCTTTGTCTGGCCTGGGCAAGTGCGAGCTTTGCTTGGTCGACGGCAATACGGTAAGGCGCGCTTTCAATCCGAAACAGCACATCACCTTGGTGAACGTCTTGGTTGTTGTCGACCGCAAGCGCGCTGACTGGGCCACTCACTTGTGGAGCCACTTTGGTGACGGTGCGTGTCACCATCGCATGAGGCGTGAGTGGCATCGTATTATCTGCGATTAAAAAATAACCGAAAAGGATCAGAAAACTGAGCGCCGCTATTTTTACCCAGCGAGAAAATTTTTCATCCGGTGTCATTCGTGCTTATTACCTTTACTTATCTACATCATGATTGATTAGTGTTGCACTGGAAAGTATCGCGCTGAACAGCGTCGCCCTAACAAGAACAAGGTATCGCCTTGCTTTTTATTCATCTTGAGAAGACGTTACGTAATCGAGTGCGTTTTGATTGATGGTGACCAATACACGCTCTAAAGCCTCAAAATCTTCAGCGGCGATACCAGACAACAAATGTTTGCGTACCCGCAACACCCGCGCTTCGATACGCGACATTAATTCACAACCACTGTCGGTGACATGGACGGTTCGGGTGCGTTTATCTTCGGGTAAGCAGCGCCGTGTGATCAGCTCTTGTTCCTCAAGGTGCTTTAACGTGCGCATTAACGAGCCCAGCTCAATCTCTAACGCTTGCGCCAACTCACTTTGGCTAATGCCATCGCCCAATCGACGTAACATCCACAGCGCACTCCAGCGCGGATAACTGAGCCCAAGTGGTTCAAGCTCGGAATCGGCTACGCGTCGCCATAGTCGTGCGGTCCGTCCTAGATGTTCAGCTATCGACATATGTTCTGGATGTGAAGCGGTCATGCGATCTCTCCCTCAATCGTGCGGATTACTTAGCCTGCTAAGTAATAGAGAACAAGCAATATAAAATAGTTAGCAGGCTAAGTAAATATAAAAGTGATATAGATCACATAAAAATCGAAGAAGTTCGGCTTCGTGCTTGCTCGCTGAGACCGAACAACTCTGATAACCTAATCATCGTCATCTTTCTGTTTATAAAGGCATTACCATGCAAGATCTTTATGATCGTTATATCCGTTATCGCAGTCACCGTGTTGAGGTCCCACTGGATCACAGTGACGCCAATAGTACGCCGATCACTATTTTTGCTCGTGAAGTGGTTGATACACGCCATCACGAAGCAGATCTGCCGTGGCTGGTGTATTTTCAAGGTGGGCCAGGCATGGAGTCTCCCCGCCCCAACGGCGCCACAGGTTGGCTAAAACGCGCATTAGACGATTATCGCGTGATGTTGCTCGACCAACGCGGCACGGGCTTAAGCTCGCCGGTAAATCACCAAACTCTCGCCCATCTCACGCCTGCCGAGCAAGCAGCGTATTTGAGCCATTTTCGCGCCGACAGCATCGTGAAAGACGCCGAGTGTTTACGTGAGGCGTTAGGCATCAAGCAATGGGCGATCCTCGGGCAAAGCTTTGGTGGGTTCTGTGCCCTCACCTATTTGTCGTTCTTTCCGCAGTCCTTGTCTCGCGCGTTTGTCACCGGTGGGATCCCGCCGCTCGAGGGACACGCCGATGCGGTGTATCAAAAAACCTATCAGCGTGTGGAAGACAAGAACCAGCAGTTTTTCGCCCAATTCCCCGATGCACAAGCCCGCTGTCACGAGATTGCCCAGTATTTGCAAAACAATACGGTGACGCTACCAAACGGTCAGCCGTTTACCGTTGAGCAATTTCAAACGCTGGGGCTGAATCTCGGTCGCGGCCATGCCGGGCTGCCGCTGTATTACTTACTAGAACGAGCCTTTATAGAGGTAAATGATGAGCGTACCTTAAGCTATCCGTTCTTAAATGCGATGCAGGCTGACCAAGGGTATTTAACCAACCCGTTTTACGCGATTTTGCATGAATCGATTTACTGCCAGCAGCAGGCGTCGCAGTGGTCAGCCCATCGGGTGCGCGATCAATTCCCGCAGTTCCACTATCAGCCCGATCAGCCGTTCCGTTTTACCGGCGAAATGGTGTATCCGTGGATGTTTGATCAACTGGCAACCCTTAAACCGCTCAAAGACGCGGCGATGTTGCTGGCAGAAAAGAGCGATTGGCCGGCGCTTTATGATCTCGAGGTACTCAAGCGCAATACGGTGCCGCTCGCCTGCGCCACCTACGTCGATGACATGTTTGTCGAGTTCGATTATTCCCGTCAAACCTTGGCGCAGATTGCCAACAGCCAAGCGTGGATGACTAACGAGTACGAGCACAATGGCATTGGTGTTGATGGTGAGCGGATTTTGAGCCGTTTGATTGAGATCGGCGATCATATTGCCGCAACCCAAGCGTCTGGTCGCGGTTGATTCGCACCGCTGCGGCCAATAGTGTCGCAGCGGATATTTTGTTCCTAACAAACTGTGATCTAATTCAAATCAATTATTCAGGGACTGGGAGGTGGTACGCTATCGCTCAATACGGACTCCCCCAGTGAAACGTCTGAAAATATGCCCTTATCGTTATCGCCGCCCCGTATCGCTTACTCCAGGGATTTTTATCTTGGCTAGCCGAATAATTAGACACCGGTCAAGCGCTTGCATGTTAGGTGAATTGGCGTAGTATAAATGCGTTCTCTCGGGGAACGGGACGTTCCCAGCACGGTGTCGGCGCAAGAATGAGTGCCCCCATACATCGTCATTTTTCTTTTCAAACTTTGCGTTCACATAGATGAAAATTGTAAGTAAAACAGGCAAGAAAAGAGCCATCTTTTATAAATCTAGCGTTTTCTTTGATAAATTATGGTCACGCGACAAAACGCCCGTTTCTATTCTTTTGCTCGCCGTTGTCATCGGCTTTTTAGGCGGCGTTGTTGTCACCCTTTTCGAACTCGCGATTCATACCCTCTCTCAGTCAAGAACTGACTGGCTAGACAGCAACATTAGCTCAATGATTCCATTGGGATTACTCGCTTTTATTATCAGTGCCGGCCTGGCCTTAATGGGCTATTGGCTTGTTCATCGATTTGCGCCCGAGGCCGCTGGTTCAGGGATCCCTGAGGTGGAAGGCGCGATGGAAGGCATTCGACCTACGCGGTGGTGGCGGGTAATCCCAGTGAAATTTTTCGGCGGTTTAGGTGCGCTAGGCTCAGGGATGATCCTCGGACGAGAAGGTCCTAGTGTGCAAATCGGTGCCAACATTGGTCGCATGGTCACCGATACTTTTCGCATCAAAGACAGAAACAGTAACCAAACACTGCTTGCATCCGGGGCTGCCGCCGGTCTCGCCGCGGCGTTTAATGCCCCCCTTGCGGCGATCATGTTCGTGGTTGAGGAAATGCGACCTCAGTTTCGCTATACCTTGATCTCGATAAAAGCAGTGATCATTGCCGCCATCATGGCCGATATCGTTTTTCGCTATATCAATGGCCAAGAGGCAGTGATTGTTCTACCCCAGTACGAGACACCACCACTTGCCTCTTTATGGTTCTTTCTCGCACTAGGTTGTTGTTTTGGCGTGTTTGGCGTGCTGTTTAATTTTTTGATTATGCGGTGTCAGGACTTTTTCCAACGTTTTTATCAAAAAAGTCAAAAACGAATCTGGCTAGTAGGGGCCACGCTAGGCGGTTTCTTTGGCTTATTGCTGATCTATGCCCCAGAGCTGACCCATGGCGGCATTAACTTAGTGCCAGATTTTGTCAGCTTAAACTATTCCATCAGTGCGCTGCTGTTTATCTTTATGGCGCGTACGCTGCTGACAGTGATTTGCTTTAGCTCCGGCGCACCAGGCGGCATTTTCGCCCCCATGCTGGCGCTAGGCACCTTGCTAGGGACGGTTTATGGCTTAGTGGTTGCCAATATGTATCCGGATATGGGCATTGAACCGGGCATGTTCGCGATTGCGGGCATGGGCGCTTTGTTCGCCGCGACCGTACGCGCGCCTATCACGGGAATTTTGTTGGTGATTGAGATGACCAATAACTACTATCTGATTTTGCCGCTGATTATTACCACCCTCGGCGCCACCCTTGTTGCACAATTACTTGGCGGCCAACCGATTTATACCGAGCTATTACGTCGCAAAGTGCGCGAGCAAAAGCTGCGGGTTGAGCAACAGCCATAATCACAATCCATATTTGGCAAGGATAGCGGCGGTCGTGCCGCTATCTCTCATGTCCTTCAATGCGGTATTTAGCTGTGCAACTAATCGCTGATGGCGTTGATGAAAGACCAGAAAAACCGAGAAAGACGCAACCGGTTTATCTCCCATACGAACATAAGTAAGCTGGTCTTTTTCGATTATACTTTTGATTCTTCCATAACCTATCATTGCTTTAACACGGTGACTATTGACCATATTTAGCGCAGCGCGTTGTGTTCTGGTTGTTATAAGCTGCCACTGGTAGCGTTTCGCAATTTCTTCGACAGCTTGATCACCGATGACTCCTACAACATATTGGTAATCTTCCGGCTCTAACACATGTGTGTATCCAAAGAGATAATAGTCTACCGACAACAATGGTTCTCGCGGATATAACGCTTTGGGGATATCTTGATAGGCTAGCCGTGTTCGGCCAAAGTCAGCATCAATAATGCCTTTTTTCAGTGCATTTTCGGCCCGAGCAAGTGGCATCTCTATCCATGTGAGTTCAATACTCGTGTCGATAGCAGTGAATGCCTGCTCCACGATCGCTTTAGTCACCAAAGAAACAGAATCGGTCTCATCGCGGTAAGCAATCGTTAGTGTATTTGCCATGACATTCAACGGTAGCCAGCAGGCTACAAGTATCCACCATCTCGTCACATTGCCATCTCAGGTTGCCTTTGGACTCTTAGACATTAGAAGACAGAGGAAGCACCGTCAATGTATAACACGTGACGCTGTCACTCTTTGCTTTTATCATGCCTATTGATTGAATCACCGACATGCTCTTTAGTGACGTTTGCAATATTGATCGCGCGCTGAGGCAGCTCGCGTCCGGCAAGAGAGGAGAGATATAAGGTTTCACTGACCGGTGTCGGTAAGTAATGAGCTTTAATGGCCGCTTGTTGAGCAAAAGCCGCGACAGCATTGGCGGGCAAGACGGTAAAGCCAAGTCCGCGTGCAACGGGTAGTAAGATAAGACTTATTTGGTTAGAAAAACCAGATTGCTTAACGGGGCGTAACTGCGCCGTTTGATATTGCTCGAAGTTCGCCCCAAGTAATAACTCTGCGTGATGCCTAGCATCTGGGTGATCAATGAATCCAAGTTGGCAGAGTGTTTCCCATGTAGGGTCTTTAATATGGCGCGGTGTCACCAGCAATAACGGCTCTTCGCCAATGGGTTCAGACTGAATATTCGGGTCAACTGGACAAGCCGTTGTTAGGCCAATATCAATGGTGTTATTTAAGATAGCCTTGTTAACATCGCCATTTGGCGCAAAGCGATAGTTAATCGTAAGGGCAGGATATGTCACCTGAAGATCGAGCAAACGCGTATACAAGCGGAGCCCGACACTTCCCGGCGACATAATGCGTACCTCGCCTTCATAGCCGGGATCGCGACTGATGGTTACAGCAAGATTATCCAACGTTTGTAGCACGTCCTTCCCTTGACGATAGAGTTGTTGTCCTGCCTCGGTCAGCACCACGCCTTTCTTTCCTCGAATGACCAACGTTGAAGATAATGACTCCTCAAGCTTTCGCACGTGCTGGCTTACGCCAGACTGCGTCATATAGCATTTATCAGCGGCCTTAGTAAAAGTGCCAACATCTACCAGGGTGCAAAAGGTTTTCAGCCAAACAGGGTTAACCATAACAAAATGTCATCACAATCATTGCAAACCATAATTTAACATTATGGTTTAGGTGCCTCATGCTTGCAAACAATGAAGACGTAAGCAAAGAGGAACAAACGATGCAGACCCCTTACCCACGTACATTTTCACACATTGGTATTTCCGTCCCTGACTTAGAAAAAGCCGTTGAGTTTTACACGCAGGTGCTTGGTTGGTATCTCATCATGGTGCCTACTGAGATTGTTGAAGACGACAGTGCAATCGGCGAAATGTGCACCGATGTGTTTGGCCAAGGTTGGGAACGTTTTCGCATTGCCCATTTATCGACAGGTGACCGCGTTGGTGTAGAGCTATTTGAGTTTAAGGATCAGCAAAACCCTGACAACAATTTCGAGTATTGGAAAACGGGCGTATTTCACTTCTGCGTGCAAGATCCAAATGTTGAAGCATTAGCCGAGCGTATTGTTGAAGCTGGCGGTAAGAAACGGATGGAGAAACCACGCTATTACTATCCTGGAGAGAAGCCCTATCGCATGATCTATATGGAAGACCCATTCGGCAATATCTTGGAGATCTACAGCCACAGCTACGAGCTGATCTACAGCGCAGGAGCATATTAACTCTTCCACCTGCGATAACAGCTTTGGTACTTTCAATAAACAGGCTCAACGTGATTGAGCCTGTTTACTGCTTCAATACGACACCGACCAAACCGTCACTATTCGTAACAAAAAAACAAACGTGATAAAGATCACTCAATGAATTAATATCGACCAGGCAAACAGTGTGATATTAGTCACTCTGACTTTTTATTTC
>NZ_MUFI01000060.1:0-15725 GCF_001996265.1 Salinivibrio sp. MA440 | reverse complement strand
ATCCCCACACTGGGCGTATTTCGTTCAAAACTGTTCGACTATTCTTAACACCGACGAGATCTATTAGCGCGATGAGAGTGACGAAAAGCGTCACCAATAATATTTTTACTCATTGATGCTATATCGCGGCTTGCGTAAAAAAGATAAGTTTAGATAAAGAAAAAGCCAGGCATAAGCCTGGCTTTTCTAAATGCACTACAAAAATAAATAACTTATTCTGCAGCTTCCTCAGCGTCTTGCTCTGGGCGATCTACGAGCTCGATGTAAGCCATAGGGGCTTTATCACCTGAGCGAACACCGCATTTCAAAATGCGAGTGTAACCGCCTGCACGTGAAGCAAAACGTGGGCCGAGTTCATTAAACAGTTTCGCTACTACTTCGTCGTTACGAGTGCGAGCGAACGCTACACGACGGTTAGCAACACTGTCGTTCTTAGCTAAGGTAATCAACGGTTCAATAACGCGACGCAGCTCTTTTGCCTTAGGCAAAGTTGTTTTGATAACTTCATGAGTTACCAGCGAGCTAGCCATGTTGCTGAACATCGCTTTACGATGGCTGCTGTTGCGATTGAGTTGACGACCACTCTTACGATGGCGCATGACCTAATCCTTCTAACTAAATAATCAGTAACTGATTAATCTTCAGCGATTGATGCTGGCGGCCAGTTTTCTAGGCGCATGCCTAGAGATAGACCACGTGATGCCAGCACGTCTTTAATCTCTGTCAAAGACTTCTTACCAAGGTTTGGTGTTTTAAGAAGCTCAACCTCAGTACGCTGTACCAGATCACCGATATAGTGAATCGCTTCTGCTTTCAAACAGTTTGCAGAGCGAACAGTTAGTTCAAGATCGTCTACAGGACGCAGTAGGATCGGATCGAACTCTGGCTTCTCTTCTTTCTCCTCAGGGACACGCACGTCGCGTAAATCAACAAACGCATCCAACTGTTCAGCTAGGATGGTTGCCGCACGGCGAATCGCTTCCTCAGGATCCAGTGTACCGTTAGTTTCCATATCGATGACTAACTTATCAAGGTCGGTACGCTGTTCAACACGTGCTGCTTCAACATTGTAAGCAATACGATCTACTGGGCTAAACGTTGCATCGACAAGTAGGCGACCAATGGGACGCTCGTCGTCTTCGCTATCGATACGCGCAGACGCTGGTACATAGCCACGACCACGTTCTACCTTGATACGCATGCTAATTTCCGCGTTTGCATCAGTCAGGTGGCAGATAACGTGTTCTGGGTTCGCAATCTCAACACCACCATCATGGGTGATGTCGCCTGCAACAACAGGGCCTGCACCAGACTTGGTCAGAGTAAGGATAACTTCATCTTTACCCTCAACCTTAACGGCTAGGCCTTTAAGGTTAAGTAGGATTTCCAGGATGTCTTCCTGAACCCCTTCTTTGGTGCTGTACTCGTGCAACACGCCGTCAATTTCTACTTCCGTCACCGCACAGCCTGGCATAGATGAAAGTAGGATACGACGTAGCGCATTCCCCAGAGTATGGCCAAAGCCACGCTCTAGAGGTTCAAGAGTTACTTTTGCGTGCGTCGAGCTAACTTGTTCAATATCAACCAGACGCGGCTTAAGAAATTCTGTTACAGAACCCTGCATTATGTCCTCTCTTTAGTTCAGCTTTACTTAGAGTAAAGCTCGACGATCAGGTGTTCGTTGATGTCAGCAGACAAATCAGAACGCTCTGGTAGGCGTTTGAATGTGCCTTCCATCTTCTTGCTGTCTACTTCGATCCAAGTTGGCAGTTCGCGCTGTGCCGCAACTTCTAGAGCTGCTTTGATGCGCGCCTGGTTCTTCGCCTTCTCGCGAATGCTAACCACGTCGTTTGCCGAAACCTTGAAAGAAGGTACGTTAACAACTTTGCCGTTAACTAGGATCGCTTTGTGGCTTACCAGCTGACGTGATTCGGCGCGAGTGGCACCAAAGCCCATGCGGTAAACTACGTTATCCAGACGACCTTCAAGAAGCTGAAGCAGGTTTTCACCTGTATTACCCTTGATGCGGGCAGCGTCTTTGTAGTAGTTACGGAACTGCTTTTCCATTACGCCGTAGATACGACGAACTTTTTGCTTCTCACGAAGCTGAACGCCATAGTCAGACAAACGGCCGCGACGCTGACCGTGAACGCCTGGGACGTTATCGATTTTACACTTGGTATCAATCGCGCGTACGCCTGACTTAAGGAACAAGTCAGTACCTTCGCGACGGCTAAGCTTCAGCTTAGGACCCAAATATCTTGCCATGATCTTTCTCCAATATTCTAAGAAACAGCGCTAGTGCGTATTAAACGCGGCGTTTCTTAGGTGGACGACAACCGTTATGCGGGATTGGCGTCGCATCGACAATGTTAGTGATGCGGAAGCCCGCAGCGTTCAGGGCACGAATAGTAGACTCGCGGCCTGGACCTGGACCTTTAACCATCACTTCGAGGTTTTTCAGGCCGTACTCTTTAGCCATTTCACCACAACGCTCAGCAGCAACCTGCGCAGCGTATGGAGTTGACTTACGAGAGCCACGGAAGCCTGAACCACCGGCAGTTGCCCATGCTAGAGCATTGCCTTGACGGTCAGAAATCGTCACGATTGTGTTATTGAAAGACGCATGAATGTGCGCGACGCCATCAGCGACTTGCTTGCGTACGCGTTTGCGTGCACGAGTTGCTTGTTTAGCCATAGTACTCACCTACCCCGATTATTTCTTGATCGGTTTGCGCGGACCCTTACGGGTACGAGCGTTGGTCTTCGTACGCTGGCCACGAAGTGGCAAGCTGCGACGATGACGCAAACCGCGGTAACAACCAAGGTCCATAAGACGCTTGATGTTCATGGAAATTTCACGACGTAGATCGCCTTCTACGGTGTATTTAGCCACACCGTCACGCAATTGCTCGATCTGTTCTTCTGATAGTTCACTGATCTTAGTGCTCTCAGCAATACCGACATCAGCTAGAATAGCTTGAGAGGTGGTTTTGCCGACACCGTAAATCGCAGTCAATGCGATTACAGCGTGCTTTTGATCAGGAATGTTAATGCCTGCTATACGGGCCACTATTCACTCCTAGTACTTTTCAAGTAGAACCGCTGCAGAGCCCGTCGAGGATACGCAGCGGCATAGCCACTTCTTTTGCACATACAAAAGGTGGGCTGGCTAATGTAGCCAGCCTGACCTCATTTTGCAAGAAAAATATTCTGCTATTAGCCTTGGCGTTGCTTGTGCTTTGGCTCACTGCAGATCACACGAACGGTACCGTTACGTTTGATCACTTTACAGTTACGGCAGATTTTCTTAACGGAAGCACGAACTTTCATTGCTAAACTCCGTAAATAGACAACCTATTAGCGGCCGTAGCCTTTTAGGTTGGCTTTTTTCAACACGGACTCATATTGTTGAGACATCAAATGAGTCTGAACTTGAGCCATAAAGTCCATGATTACGACTACTACGATAAGTAGTGATGTACCACCAAAGTAAAAGTGGACATCCCACGCAATCATCATGAACTCGGGGATCAGACAGATAAAGGTAATATACATGGCGCCCGCTAGGGTCAAACGTGTCATTACTTTATCAATGTATCTAGCAGTCTGCTCACCCGGGCGAATACCAGGTACGAACGCCCCTGACTTCTTCAAGTTATCTGCAGTTTCTCGCGGGTTAAATACCAACGCCGTATAGAAAAAGCAGAAGAAGATAATCGCTGCCGCATAAAGTATCACATACGCTGGTTGTCCCGGACTCAGTGCCAAAGACACATCGGTCAGCCAGCTTGTCTGATCACCCTTACCAAACCAGTTAGCAAGCGTGCCAGGGAACAGAATAATACTTGATGCAAAAATCGCAGGAATAACGCCTGCCATGTTGATCTTAAGAGGCAGATGCGTGCTTTGCGCTGCAAAAACACGACGACCTTGTTGCCGCTTAGCGTAGTTAACAACGATACGACGTTGACCACGCTCCATGAAGACCACAAAGTAGACGACAGCCAATACGATAACTGCGATACCTAGCAAGAGAAGCGGAGACATGTCGCCTTGACGCGCTTGCTCTATTGTCTGTCCAATTGCGGGTGGCAGACCCGCGACGATCCCGGTGAAAATAATCAACGAAATACCGTTACCAATGCCGCGCTCGGTAATTTGTTCACCTAACCACATCAAAAACATGGTACCGGTCACCAAACTAACTACCGCGGTAAAGTAAAACGCAGGACCTGGATTAATCACCAGACCCGGCATCATACTTGGTAACCCGGTCGCGATTCCAATTGCTTGGAACGTTGCCAACACCAGCGTGCCGTAGCGAGTGTACTGGTTTATCTTACGACGACCAGACTCACCCTCTTTTTTCAATTCCGCTAATGCGGGATGAACGACTGACAATAACTGAACAATAATCGACGCCGAAATATACGGCATAATGCCCAGTGCCAGTATCGAGGCACGCTCAAGGGCACCACCAGAGAACATGTTAACCAAGTCAATGATGGTCCCTTGTTGCTGTTCGAACAGATCGGCAAGTACAGCAGCGTCAATACCAGGAATGGGCACAAAAGAGCCGGCACGGAATACCAATAATGCCATTGCTACAAAAAGTAGGCGACTTTTCAGCTCCGCAACTCCGCCTTTTGCACTACTGAAGTTTTGTCCTGGTTGTTTTGCCATCTGTACCTCGTCCTCGAGCTAATTATTCCTCGATTTTACCGCCTGCAGCTTCGATTGCCGCTTTAGCGCCTTTAGTGACACGAACACCTTTAACGGTTACTGCACGAGCGATTTCGCCAGACAGTACGATTTTCGCCGTACGAGTGTCTTGTGCAACAACGTTTGCCGCTTTTAGCGACTCAAGGCTTACGACGTCACCATCAACTTTAGCCAGCTCGCCTAAACGAACCTCAGCTGAAGTCAGGCCTTTACGCGAAGTAAAACCGAATTTTGGCAGACGCTGTTTCAAAGGCATTTGACCGCCTTCGAAACCTGGGCGTACTGAACCACCTGAACGTGATTTCTGACCTTTGTGACCACGGCCACCGGTTTTACCCAGGCCTGAACCAATACCACGGCCTACACGCTTCGCAGAAGGCTTTGAGCCTGCAGCCGGAGATAGAGTATTCAAACGCATGTGATTACTCCTCCACTTTAACCATGTAGTTGACTTTATTGATCATACCGCGAATACACGGTGTATCTTCAAGTTCAACAGTGTGGTTGATGCGACGTAGGCCCAAGCCACGCAGGGTCGCTTTGTGTTTCGGCAAACGGCCGATAACGCTACGAGTCTGAGTTACTTTAATTGTCTTAGCCATGTCGATTACCCCAGAATTTCGTTAACAGGCATGCCACGTTTAGCAGCTACCATTTCTGGAGACTTCGTACCACCCAGGCCATCGATCGTTGCACGAACGATGTTGATTGGGTTGGTCGAACCGTATGCTTTCGCCAGAACGTTTTGGACGCCTGCTACTTCAAGCACGGCACGCATCGCACCACCTGCGATGATACCTGTACCATCTGATGCTGGCTGCATATACACTTTAGAACCAGTGTGGCGGCCTTTTACAGCATGGTGCAGGGTACCGTCGTTCAGCGCGATAGTAATCATGTTACGACGCGCCTTTTCCATTGATTTCTGGATCGCTGCTGGTACTTCACGGGCTTTACCGTAACCGAAACCAACGCGACCGTTACCATCACCTACCACTGTTAGTGCGGTGAAGGTAAAGATGCGACCACCTTTAACCGTCTTAGATACACGGTTTACAGCGATCAGCTTCTCATGCAAATCACTTTGTTGTTTATCGTTAGCCATCTTCCACCTACCTTAGAATTTCAGACCAGCTTCACGGGCAGCATCTGCCAGTGCAGCCACACGGCCGTGGTATTGGAAACCGGAACGGTCAAAAGCAACAGCTTCGATGCCTTTTTCCTTCGCTCGCTCAGCAATGATCTTACCCACGGCTGCAGCGGCGTCTTTGTTCCCGGTGCTCTTAACTTGTTCACGGATCGCTTTTTCTACGGTAGAAGCGGCGGCGATAACTTCCGCGCCATTACCAGCGATAACCTGTGCGTACACATGACGTGGAGTACGGTGTACCACCAGGCGAGTCGCACCCATTTCCGCGATCTTGCGTCGTGCTTTGGTCGCACGACGGATACGAGATGCTTTCTTATCCATAGTGTTACCTTACTTCTTCTTAGCTTCTTTAGTACGCACAGCTTCGTCAGCGTAACGAACACCTTTACCTTTGTAAGGCTCTGGCTTGCGGTATGCGCGGATTTCAGCAGCAACCTGGCCAACTGCTTGTTTATCAGCACCGCTGATAACAATTTCAGTTTGGCTTGGGCACTCTGCTTTTACACCCTCAGGCAGAACGTGTTCTACCGGGTGAGAGAAACCAAGTGTCAGGTTAAGTTTGTTACCGGCAATGTTTGCGCGATAACCAACACCTTTCAGGATCAGTTTCTTGGTAAAGCCTTCTGTTACACCAACAACCATGCTGTTGACCAGTGCGCGCGCTGTACCAGCATGAGCCCATGCTTTAGCGTGTTCCACACTTGGTGCGAAGGTAATGGTGTTTTCTTCTTGGTTTACTGCCACCATATCGTGAAGCGTGCGGCTAAGTTCGCCTTTGCTTCCTTTTACAGTGATGTCCTGACCGTCAAGTTTCACCTCTACGCCGGCAGGAACTACGACAGGTGCTTTTGCAACACGAGACATTTCCTACTCCTTATTACGCTACGTAGCAGATGATTTCACCGCCCAGACCCGCTTTGCGAGCTGCGCGATCGGTCATCAAACCTTTCGAAGTTGATACAACCGCAATACCAAGGCCACCCATCACTGAAGGCAACTCATCTTTCTTTTTGTAGATGCGCAGGCCCGGACGGCTAACTCGTTGGATTTGCTCGATAACTGGTTTAGATTCGAAGTATTTCAACGTCACTTCCAGTTCAGGCTTGGCGTCGCTATTTACTGCGACATCAGCCACGTAACCTTCTGCTTTTAGTAGCTCAGCAATTGCCACCTTTAGCTTTGACGAAGGCATTTTAACAGCAACTTTCTTTGCTGTCTGACCGTTGCGTAAGCGGGTCAGCATATCCGAAATCGGATCTTGCATGCTCATAAGTCTTTACTCCCGTGATTCAATTACCAGCTTGCCTTACGCAGACCCGGAATCTCGCCTTTCATGCAAGCTTCACGAACCTTGATTCGGCTTAGACCGAATTTGCGTAGGTAGCCATGTGGACGACCAGTCTGGTTACAGCGGTTACGCTGACGAGACTTCGCAGAATCACGCGGTAGCGACTGAAGCTTCAGGACTGCGTCCCAACGCTCTTCGTCTGACGTGTTGACACTTTTAATGGTCGCACGCAGGTTGGCACGCTTTTCAGCGTAGCGCGCTGCGAGCTTCGCACGTTTTACATCACGTGCTTTCATCGATTTTTTAGCCATAACAGTAACCCTTCACCTTACTTACGGAATGGGAAGTTAAAGGCAGCCAGCAGAGCTCGACCTTCCTCATCTGTACCTGCAGTAGTAGTGATAGTAATATCAAGACCACGGATACGATCGACTTTGTCATAGTCAATCTCAGGGAAGATGATTTGCTCGCGAACGCCCATGCTGTAGTTACCACGACCATCGAACGCTTTCGGGTTCAGGCCACGGAAATCACGGATACGAGGAACTGCGATCGCGATTAAGCGCTCGAAGAAGTCCCACATACGCTCGCCACGTAGGGTTACTTTACAACCAATTGGGTAGCCCTCACGGATCTTGAAGCCTGCGACTGACTTACGTGCTTTAGTGATGAGCGGCTTTTGACCAGAAATCGCGGTCATATCAGCAGCTGCATTTTCAAGCAGTTTTTTGTCGTTCAGAGCTTCGCCCACACCCATATTAAGGGTGATCTTCTCGATCCCTGGGACTTGCATGATGCTTTTGTAACCAAATTGCTTAGATAGCTCAGCTACAACTGTCTCTTTGTAGTAATCATGCAGTTTCGCCATTGTACTACTCCAGAATTACTTAATAGTTTCGCCATTCGACTTGAAAAAACGCACTTTTTTGCCGTCTTCAAATCGGAAGCCTACACGGTCACCTTTACCAGCTGCTGCGTTAAAGATAGCCACGTTAGAAACATCAATAGCGGCTTCTTGTTCAACAATGCCACCTTGAGTGCCCAGAGCCGGAACCGGCTTCTGGTGCTTCTTCACGAGGTTAATACCTTCAACGATAACTTTACCGGTTGGTAGAACCTTAGATACTTTACCTTTCTTGCCTTTATCTTTACCGGCAAGAACGATAACTTCGTCGTTACGACGGATTTTAGCTGCCATGAGATCGCTCCTTACAGAACTTCAGGCGCCAGAGACACAATTTTCATAAACTTCTCGTTACGAAGTTCACGTGTCACAGGGCCAAAGATACGTGTGCCGACTAGTTGCTCGTTCGTGTTGTTCAACAACACGCAAGCATTGCGGTCGAAGCGAATGACAGAGCCGTCTGGACGACGTACGCCTTTACGGGTGCGAACTACCACCGCCTTAAGCACATCACCTTTTTTCACTTTACCGCGAGGAATTGAATCCTTAACGGTAACTTTGATGATGTCGCCAACGTGGGCGTAACGACGGTGAGAGCCACCCAGAACCTTAATACACATTACACTGCGAGCGCCGGAGTTGTCGGCTGCGTCCAGCATACTTTGCATTTGGATCATTGTTAGTGCTCCGCTGTTATTACATCTAGACCCATCTCGGGTCGGGCTGCCTTTTTACAAGGGCGGCGAATAATAACACTATTTTGACCAGATGGGTAGATAAAAAATAAACGGCCCCCCGAATGAGAGCCGTTTGACTTAGTATTGTCTGAAAAATCGCTTAGATGCGTGATTTTTCAACAACGCGAACCAATGTCCAAGACTTACGCTTAGAAATTGGACGACACTCACGAACCTCAACAGTATCACCTTGGTTACACTGGTTAGATTCATCGTGTACATGTAGCTTACTCGTGCGCTTGATGTACTTACCGTAGATTGGGTGTTTCACAAAACGCTCGATAGCAACGACGATAGTTTTATCGCCTTTGTCGCTGATGACGCGACCTTGCTGAGTGCGGATGTTCTCGCTCATTATGCGTTAGCCTTCTCAGTCAGTACGGTTTTTACACGTGCGATATCGCGACGAACAGCTTTCAGAGTGTGAGTTTGCTGAAGTTGGCCTGTAGCCGCTTGCATGCGCAGGTTAAACTGCTCACGTAGCAGACCCATAAGCTCTTCATTCAGCTGCTCAACAGTCTTTTCACGTAGTTCTTGTGCTTTCATCACATCACCGCCTTAGTTACGAAAGTGGTTTTGATCGGTAGCTTACGTGAAGCTAATTCAAACGCTTCGCGAGCCAGTGATTCAGGAACACCATCCATTTCGTACAGGACTTTGCCTGGTTGGATTTGGGCAACCCAGTAATCAACTGAACCTTTACCCTTACCCATACGAACTTCCAACGGCTTACCAGTAATTGGTTTGTCGGGGAAGACACGAATCCAGATTTGGCCTTGACGTTTAATGTGACGAGTCATCGCACGACGAGCCGCCTCAATTTGACGCGCAGTGATACGACCGCGACCAACAGCTTTTAGGCCATAGGTACCGAAGCTTACGTCAGTACCGTGCGCCAGACCGCGGTTACGACCTTTAAAAGTCTTGCGGAACTTAGTACGTTTTGGTTGAAGCATCGATAGACTCCTTACTTACGGCCTTTACGCTGCTTCTTCGGCTTGTCAGCCTTTTGCTCTACTTCAGCCATTCCACCTAGGACTTCGCCTTTGAAGATCCAGGTTTTAATGCCGATAACACCGTACTGGGTGTGAGCAGAAGAAGTTGCGTAATCAATGTCAGCACGAAGCGTGTGCAATGGCACACGTCCTTCACGGTACCACTCGGTACGAGCGATTTCAGCGCCGCCAAGACGACCGCTTACTTCCACTTTGATACCTTTGGCACCTAGGCGCATAGCGTTTTGTACCGCGCGCTTCATGGCACGACGGAACATAACACGACGCTCTAGCTGTGATGCGATGCTGTCGCCAACAAGTTGCGCATCTAGCTCAGGTTTACGTACTTCAGCGATATTAATTTGCGCTGGTACACCGGCCAGTTTTGCAACGTGAGCGCGCAGTTTCTCAACATCTTCACCTTTTTTACCAATCACCACACCAGGGCGCGCAGTGTGAATAGTCACACGAACACTCTTAGCTGGACGCTCGATAACGATGCGAGATACTGACGCTTTTTTCAGTTCACTAGTTAGGAACTGACGTACCTTAAAGTCGCCGTCTAGGTTGTCAGCGAAATCTTGGTTATTAGCAAACCAAGTGGAATTCCAAGGCTTTACAATGCCCAGACGAATACCATTAGGATGTACTTTTTGACCCATTGCTTTATCTCCTCGTCTCTTAGCGGTCTGCTACAACAACAGTGATGTGGCTAGAACGCTTCAAGATGCGATCGGCACGGCCTTTTGCACGAGGCATAATACGCTTCATGATTGGGCCTTCATCAACGAAGACTTTGGCGACGCTTAAATCGTCGATATCCGCACCTTCGTTATGCTCGGCGTTTGCAATAGCAGATTCCAACACTTTCTTAACCAAGTCAGCAGCTTTTTTGTCGCTGAAAGTCAGTAGTTCCAGTGCCTGTGCTACGTCTTTACCGCGCACCTGATCCGCAACCAAACGTGCTTTTTGAGGCGAGATACGAGCAAAGCGATGTTTAGCAATAGCTTCCATTTCTTACCCCTTAACGCTTCTTAGCTTTCTTATCAGCAGCGTGGCCGCGATAAGTACGTGTTGGTGCAAACTCGCCGAGCTTGTGACCGATCATTTCTTCAGAAACGAAAACGGGTACGTGCTGACGACCATTATGGACAGCGATGGTCAATCCGATCATCTGTGGGATGATCATTGAACGACGGGACCAAGTCTTTAAAGGCTTCTTGTCACCGCTTTCCACCGCTTTCTCTACCTTCTTCAGCAAGTGCAGGTCAATAAAAGGACCTTTCTTGAGAGAACGTGGCATGGCTTATCCTCTGATAATAATTACTTGTTACGACGACGTACAATGTACTTGTCGGTACGTTTGTTCTTACGGGTTTTGAAGCCTTTCGTTGGCATACCCCAAGGTGTTACTGGATGACGGCCACCTGAGGTACGACCTTCACCACCACCATGTGGGTGATCAACCGGGTTCATTGCAACACCACGTACGCTTGGACGTGCGCCTTTCCAGCGCGCGGCACCGGCTTTACCCAGTTCGCGTAGCATGTGCTCTGAATTACCCACTTCACCAAGGGTCGCACGACCTTCAGCAAGAACCTTGCGCATTTCACCGCTGCGCAGGCGGAGTGTGACGTACGCGCCGTCACGAGCAACGATCTGTGCATAAGCACCCGCAGAACGAGCAAGTTGAGCACCTTTACCAGGTTTCAACTCGATGTTGTGGATAGTAGAACCCACTGGGATGTTACGCATTGGCAGGCTGTTACCCACCTTGATTGCTGCATCTGCACCAGATTGAATCTGATCACCGGCTTTTAGGCCTTTCGGTGCGATGATGTAACGACGTTCACCATCCGTATACAGTACAAGCGCGATGTTTGCACTACGGTTTGGATCATACTCTAGACGCTCAACTTTCGCTGGGATACCGTCTTTAGTACGTTTGAAGTCAATTACACGGTAATGATGCTTATGACCACCACCGATGTGACGCACTGTGATTCGACCGTTGTTATTGCGACCGCCTGACTTAGAGTTTTTCTCTAGCAGTGGTGCATATGGTTTACCTTTATAAAGATCATGGTTAACCACTTTAACAAGGTGACGACGACCCGGTGAAGTCGGCTTACATTTCATAATAGCCATTTGCTTTTACTCCTCCGTCTTACTCAGCGCCGCCAACGAAGTCGATGTCCTGACCTTCTTTCAAGGCAACATACGCTTTTTTCCAGTCGCTACGACGGCCTTCACGCATACCTTGACGTTTGGTCTTACCCTTAACGAGAAGGGTACGAACAGACTTCACTTCAACTTCGAACAGTTTTTCAACTGCCGCTTTGATCTCTTTTTTCGTTGCTTCTTTAGCTACTTTAAACACAACAGTGTTGTTGTTTTCAGCGGCCATCGTCGCTTTTTCAGAGATGTGCGGAGCACGCAGAACTTTTAGGATACGCTCTTCAGTGATCATGCCAGCATCTCCTCAACTTGTTTAACTGCATCTGCAGTCATCACGACTTTGTCGAAAGCGATCAAGCTAACTGGGTCGATGGTATCTGCATCGCGTACGTCAACCTTATACAGGTTACGTGCCGCAAGGAACAGGTTCTCATCAACTTCGGCAGTGACGATCAGAACGTCGCTTAGCTCAAGCTCTTTCAGCTTAGCGACAAGCTCTTTAGTTTTTGGTGCTTCAACAGAGAAGTTATCAACCACGATTAAACGCTCTTGACGAACTAGCTCTGATAGGATGCTCTTAAGAGCACCGCGGTACATCTTTTTGTTTACTTTCTGGCTATGGTCCTGAGGACGAGCTGCGAAAGTGACACCACCGCTGCGCCAAATTGGGCTGCGGATTGTACCTGCACGGGCGCGACCAGTACCCTTCTGACGCCATGGCTTAGCACCGCCACCAGATACGTCTGAACGAGTTTTCTGAGCGCGAGTACCTTGACGGGCACCAGCTGCGTATGCAACGACTACCTGGTGTACCAGGGATTCGTTGAATTCACGCCCGAAGGTAGTTTCGGAAACAGTTAGCGCGTCGGCGCCTTTGACTACCAATTCCATTACTATCTCCTCGACGTTACGCTTTAACGGCTGGTTTAACGATCACGTTGCCACCTGTCGCACCTGGGACTGCACCTTTAATAAGAAGCAGATTGCGCTCAGCGTCAACACGTACGATCTCTAGGTTTTGAGTCGTTACACGCTCAGCACCCATATGACCTGCCATTTTTTTGCCTTTGAATACGCGACCTGGAGTCTGACATTGACCGATAGAACCAGGAGCACGGTGAGACAAAGAGTTACCGTGGCTCATATCTTGAGTACGGAAGTTCCAACGCTTAACGCCGCCTTGGAAGCCCTTACCCTTCGACGTGCCAGTAACGTCTACTTTTTTGATTTCGTTAAACAGTTCTACGTTTAGCTCAGCGCCAACTTCGTACTGTTCATCATTTTCCAAACGGAATTCCCACAAACCGCGGCCTGCTTCAACACCTGCTTTCGCAAAGTGACCAGCTTGTGCCTTGTTTACACGGCTTGCTTTCTTTTCGCCTGTAGTGATTTGAATTGCTGCATACCCGTCAACTTCAGGTTTACGTACCTGAGCAACACGGTTTGCTTCAACTTCAACTACGGTAACCGGGATAGAAACGCCATCTTCGTTGAAGATACGAGTCATACCGACTTTACGACCGACTAGACCAATCATTATCTACTCCCCCTTAACCCAGGCTGATTTGAACATCAACGCCCGCAGCAAGGTCAAGACGCATCAAAGCGTCAACAGTTTTGTCTGTTGGCTCAACGATGTCGATCAGACGTTTGTGAGTACGAATTTCGTACTGGTCACGTGCGTCTTTGTTTACGTGCGGAGAAATAAGAACGGTGAAGCGCTCTTTACGAGTAGGCAAAGGGATAGGTCCCTTAACCTGTGCGCCAGTGCGCTTAGCGGTTTCAACGATTTCCGCTGTAGACTGATCGATCAAACGATGATCGAACGCCTTTAGGCGGATACGGATACGTTGGTTCTGCATGAGACAGAGCTCCAAATTCTAAAATATTTACACAAACAATATCGCCATTCCTTCTCACTAAGGCGAGGGAATGCCGATTAATTTATGTGAAACCGTAGTGCCAAAATTAGGCACATTGTCAGCCATTATTCTATGACTGCGAACATAAGCGGAGTATACATTAAACGAACAGTTTACTGTTCCATTCCTCGATGCTCATTGGTTCACAACTGCGTCGGAAGTCGCAATGACTTAAGCAGTGACGGGCATTATACCGATACGCAATGGCTTTGCAAGCGTTGGTCAAAAACACGCCATAAAAAAACGCGCCTCTCTGGCACGTTTTTCATCATCAAGGCGGGATGACTGTTTTAACCTAACCTTTTTCGCTGGCATCTTCGATGATCTGAGCTTGATTATAGTTGGCGATGCCGACCTTATCAATTAAGCCAATCTGAGTCTCTAACCAATCGATATGCTCTTCTTCGTCATCAAGAATGTATTGAAACAGATCACGAGAGACAAAATCTCTGATGCTCTCTGTGTAAGCAATGGCCTCTTTTAAATCCTCATGGGCTTGCATTTCAATAGCCAAATCACATTCAAAGATTTCTTGCGTATCTTCACCAATTCTCAGTTTGCCAAGATCTTGGAGGTTCGGGGTGCCCTCAAGAAATAATATTCTTTCAATCAGCTTGTCGGCATGCTTCATCTCATCGATCGACTCTTCATATTCTTTATCCGCGATGACTTTTAACCCCCAGTCTTTAAGCATGCGCGCATGAAGAAAGTACTGATTAATAGCAACAAGTTCATTGCCCAGTACCGTGTTGAGAAACGCTATAGATTTTGGATCGCCTTTCATGGCAATAGCCTCCTTATGGGTTCTACTTTACAAATGTAGAACCCATAAGGAGGCTGTCAAATATTGACCGCTTATTAGCTCGCTTTTTGCAATGTGATCAGCTGACTCTCGTCATATATAACCTCTTTAGCGTGGCGCACACATTTACCACATTGAGATCCAAGAGGCGTCAGTTGACGAAGTTCGCGAATACTGGTGACGCCTTGGTGGCGCACCCAATGCTTAATGGTTTTATCTGATACGCTATGACAAATACAAACTAACATCTCAGTCATCTCAAAAAATGAACTATAACGAGAATAGTTTGCATTGCGTTTAAGGTAAAGGGTTTTTATATAACGCTTAGTTATTGATGAAAGACTTATTTATATCTATATCGGGCGATTAAAGAGGAAAAAAAGGGAGCGCAATGCGCTCCCTTTTATTGATAAGACTAGATGTCTATCAAATTAAGCTAGGATGTTAGCAACAACACCCGCGCCTACAGTACGGCCACCTTCACGGATAGCGAAACGTAGGCCTTCGTCCATCGCGATAGGTGCGATCAGCTCAACAACCATCTTGATGTTGTCACCAGGCATAACCATCTCAACGCCTTCTGGCAGTTCGATAGTACCGGTCACGTCAGTTGTACGGAAGTAGAACTGTGGACGATAACCTTTGAAGAATGGCGTATGACGGCCGCCTTCGTCTTTACCTAGTACGTATACTTCTGATTCGAACTTGGTGTGCGGGGTGATTGAACCAGGCTTCGCCAGTACTTGACCACGCTCAACTTCGTCACGCTTAGTACCACGCAGAAGAACACCAACGTTCTCACCCGCACGGCCTTCGTCTAGAAGCTTACGGAACATTTCAACACCAGTACAAGTGGTCTTGGTGGTGTCTTTCATGCCTACGATTTCAACGTCGTCACCTACGGTGATGATGCCTTGCTCAACACGACCGGTTACAACAGTACCACGGCCTTGGATTGAGAATACGTCTTCGATTGGCAGGATGAACGGCTTGTCGATCGCACGCTCTGGCTCAGGGATGTAAG